>JAKFCC010000120.1:0-8060 GCA_036676795.1 Gemmatimonadota bacterium | reverse complement strand
CGTGCGGATTGCTCGCATCAACCCGGCTGCGGACTCGCGCTTTTCTGGAAGCGTGATCGCGACCGACGATTCGGTTTCCTGTTTTGCGAACAGCCGGAGGGTGACTTCCGTGATCACGCCAATGGTTCCCCACGATCCGGTCAGCAGACGGCACAGATCATAACCAGCGACATTCTTTACCACCCGCCCGCCGCCACGGACCACTTCACCGCTGCCAAGTACGGCCTCGACGCCGAGCACCAGGTCGCGGGGTGAGCCGAACGCGGTAACGAGTGGACCATAGGAGCAGGTTGCGACGGTTGCACCGATTGTCCCTTGGGGATCTCCGAGTGGGTCAACCGGCAACCACTGATTCTCTGCTCCGGCAATTTCTGATATTTCGCCGAGAGTAGTTCCTGCGCGCACCGTCATCGTAAGATTGCCGGGAACGTATTCCTGGACTCCGGCGTAGTTCCAGAGTGATAACCCGCGAGTTGCAGAGGGGTGGTGATAGGCGGACTTCCATGTCCCGCGGCCGGAAAGCGCCAGCGGTGTGCGCTCGGCAACGGCAGCGCGAACGGCGTCCTGAACCTGTTCGAGAGATTGACTCATTGGCGCGCCGCGGGTGTTGCCAGCCATTCGCGGCATGCGTGAAGCGGAACGACCTTTCCCGGATTCGCGCGCTGCTCGGGATCGAACACCCGGCGCAGGTCACACATGGTTGCGAGCGTGCTCTCGGAAAAGATCAGATGCATGTAGTCCAGCTTGTCGAGGCCCACACCATGCTCGCCTGTAATGCTTCCCCCTGCATCCACGCACGCACCCATGATCTCGCGCATGGCCAGGTGGACACGCTCGGCTTCGTCCGGATCGTCTGCGTTGTACGAGATGTTCGGATGTAGGTTGCCGTCGCCCGCGTGAAATACATTGCAGACGATCACGTTGTGCTTCTCGCTGATGGCGTGAATGCGGGCAAGTATCTCGGGAAGGCGCGTACGGGGAATGACTGCGTCCTGTACTACCAGGTGCGGAGACAGCCGGCCCATCGCACCGAATGCCTTCTTTCTGCCCTGCCACAATTTCATCCGCTCCGCTTCGTTACTCGCGACGCGCACATTGCGGGCACCGCCCGATGTGCACACGCCCTGAACGATCTGCAGGTCACGCTCGACGCCGGCTTCGAGACCGTCCAGCTCGATCAGCAGGATCGCTTCTGCGTCGCGCGGATATCCGGCCGCATAAATGGAATCCTCGACAACCCGAATGGTCGGACCATCCATGAACTCGAGCGCGGCGGGAATGATGCCGGACGCGACGATCGCCGACGTGACTTTTGCCGCATTCTCCACAGACATGAAGTCCGCCAGGATGGTGCGAACGACGGGCGGCTTTCTCAGAAGGCGCACCGTAATCTCGAGTGCAACCCCGAAGCATCCCTCTGACCCGATGAATGCGCCAAGAAGGTCGAGTCCGCAGGATTCTCCTTCGCGGTCGCCCAGCCTCACGATCTCTCCATTGGGCAGTATCGCTTCGATTCCAAGAACATGATTCAGGGTTACGCCGTACTTGAGGCAGTGTGGCCCGCCGGCATTCTCGGCGACGTTGCCGCCGATCGTGCACGCGGCTTCACTCGAGGGGTCCGGCGCATACAGCAGCCCGTGCGGAGCCACCGTTCTATTGAGCCTGAGGTTCACAACACCCGGTTCCACCGTGGCGCGCCTATTCTCGACGTCGACAGAGATTACGCGAGTGAGGCGATGCAGACCGAGGAGGACGACATCATCGGCAAGTGCTCCACCGGAGAGTCCGGTGCCGGCACCGCGCGGAACAAAGGACAGCTTCTCGCGTGCGAGAAGGCGAACGACGGCCACCACTTCCTCGCGGTTTCCCGGGAAGACTCCCAGCGAGGGCTGTTTCCGGTAACCGGGAAGTCCATCGGAGTTGTATACGAGCAGCTCCTGCGGGCGACTGAGGACGAACCTGTCACCAACAATCTCGCGCAGCTCGTCGACAATTCCCTGGGAGATCAATCCTATCCTTTGGTGTCCTGTGTGTTGGACTGTGCCGGTACGACAATCGTCAGGGCATCGCGCGCAATGCGGTATTCCAGGGGAGTATCCATGACGACAATCTCCCCATCCACCGCTACGCCTGCCGAGGCGTGAGGCAACTCGATTGCAAACTTGTCTACCATAAAGCTATCCATGTCCGGAGTACGTGAGACGCTTTTTGTCCCGCGCGCTACGGCAGCGAGCGCCAGGGAGAGCACACGGGCGGCACTGCTTCCGCTGACGACCATGGCCTGAAGGCCGCGTTCGCCGTTCAGGACACGACTGCCGAGTGATGGCATCTGAAGCTCGCGCTGTCCCACCCCAACGAACACCATCGGGCTCCGGTAGGTGTTCGTGCGGCCGTCGACCTCCACTTCCACACGAACCGACCTGAGGCGTGTCAGGATGCGCATGAAAGCCAGAGCGCTTGCCACCCTGTAGCCAAAGCGCTTCTCGAATCTCTCGCGAACTCGGACGAAGGTGACGTACGCGCCGATGGAGCTAGTGTTCAGGAAGAGGTGGTCACCGACGTAGCCGACATCGACCTTGCGAGTGGTCGTTCCGGTCGCCACGTCGAGTGCTTCGTCCGGATCCACCGGAATTCCGTTGTCTTTGGCGAAGTGGTTGAGCGTGCCGCCCGGAAGGATAGCCAGCTCTACATCGGTGCCGGCGAGAACCGCCGCTGCCGCCGCTATCGAGCCGTCGCCTCCGGAGACGAGAATGCGTTTCGTCCCCTTCTTTATTTCGGCGCTGATTTCGGGTTTTAGCCTGTCGGGGGCGAGGGCACGGATGTCAAACCCTCCCGATTTCTCCAGGCTGGCTTTCGCGTCTTCGGCTGATCCGGCTTCCTTGTTCAGGAAGGCGGGTATGGTCTGTGGCTGCATCAGGCTCCGGCTTGCTCGATTCCGTTCAGAATTTTGTCGAGCTGCGTGAGCTCGAAAGGTTTCGGAATCACAGTGCAATTCGTGCGCGAGATGAATTCCGACACATCTTCCGCGGAGCTGTCGCCGGTGCTGAAAATGAATTTTGGGAGAAGTGCAGGCATTTCGTCGGAAATGATTGCATGCAGCTCGATGCCGGACAGGGCAGGCATTTTTACGTCAGAGATGATCAGGTCGTAGAAATCAGCCGGCGCTGCACGAAGCATTGTGAGTGCTTCCTGGCCATTGACCAGGGCTTCGACCTGCCAGCCCCGGCGCGTGAAATAGCGGCTGAGTGCAAACCTTATTGCCGAATTGTCTTCGACGATCAGGGCGCGGAATTGCCGCGCCGGCGAGGAACCGGTCAACGACCGGTCGACTTGACGGCTACGTGGTTGTCCAGAATCCCGACAGCGCCGATCCATCGGGCGACTCGCGCAGCTTCTCGAATGCACGCTCGCGGATCTGACGAATGCGCTCCCGTGTGACCCCCATGAGGGCACCGATCTTCTCGAGGGTCATGGCCTCGGAGCCCTGCTCGAGTCCGTAGTACAGGTGGAGAATCTTGCGCTCGCGGGGCGTCAGGTATTTCCGGAAAACCCTGTCGATGAATTCCTTCATCAGGTTGAAGTCGGTCACGTCCTCGATTTCGGCCCCGTCAACGCCGGCAAACCGCTCACCCAGGGTGCAGGCCTCGCGATCGGAACGGTCCACCGGAGCGTCCAGCGAAATCTCGGTGGCTGACATCTGCTTGGCAGACCGGACCTGATCCGGCGTTTCGTCAAGAAGACGGCCGATTTCCTGGTCGGTGGGATCGCGCTTCAAAACCTGGGAAAGGACGGTCTCGGCGCGTGCAAGCTTGATAAGCTGTGAGTTCTGGTTGAGCGGGATACGGACTGAGCGGGTCTGTTCGGCGAGTGCCTTGAGCACCGCCTGTCTGACCCACCAGACAGCGTATGAAATGAACTTGACGCCCTGTTCCGGATCGAACTTTCTGACTGCCTTGAGGAGCCCTTCATTGCCGATTGCGACCAGCTCGCTCAGGTCCAGTCCGTGGCCCTGGTACTTCTTCACATATGAAATGACAAAGCGGAGGTTCGCCGTAACCAGGCGTTCCGCCGCTTTTTCATCACCTGCCTGAGCTCGACGCGCGAGCCGGCGTTCTTCTTCTACATCAGTTATTAGTGGGAGCTTTTGAATATCCTGCAGGTACTGGTCGAAAGCTGTGGACGGGGAGGAACGGAAAAAGCCCTTTGATCTGCTTTCGGCAGTCGTCTGCATACAAGCCCCTGTGGCGGCAAAACGTTCGGCGAGTGCTGCTCAACCCGCGTAATGACCAACCTGTTCGCGGACATTAACCGGGGGGCTTGAGCAGGTCAACAGCCACGTTCCATGCCATCAAGGGCCAGGCGGAGTCGGCGGATCCTTCTGTTTTGTGCGGCTGGTTCCGGTCAGAATTCCGATACCTACGAGAACGATTACGCCAACTGCAATCCATGTTGGCGGGACGTTCACCAGGTATGCACCGACGGCGAGTCCGATGACAAGTACAATGAATCCAATGAGATAGGTCGAGAACGATGACATATGTTTTTTGCCTGGGATTGCGTTGCAGATCAGTCGCGCAATTGATGGGCCAATTGGATGAGTCGGGATTTATACGGGATGCCTCGACCGACTGTTTTCGGTTTTGCGCTGCGGGTTTTCAGTTTCGGATCGAAAAACCCTGGGACGCAAAACCGGGTACCTAGCGCTTGGCGAGTCCGTCCAAAAGTGACCCGATCGCTCTGAGATCCTGTATCTCATTGATCTCGATCGGCGCCGGATGAGGAATCTGCTCCTCGTCGCGCGCGACGAGAATCGCCTGTCCCCATTGCCGTCCGAACCGGGTCGCCTGGCGGCATGACGGGGTCCAGATGTCGAGCGTAGCTCCCTTTACGTTGCCCCCGGTGTCATCCACGAGGTAGCGACCGATGTACTTGTCGCCCATGTAAACCTCGACGTACCGAGCGAGCGGAAAGATGCGTGGGTCCGAGGCGACGATTCCCGGGCGAACGAAGCGGCCGCGGCGGGTTTCACCCTTCAGGCAGTACTGGGTGAGGGAGACTTTCACCGGGACGCCTTCAGTCGCGCGCTCGATCACGCCTTTGGCGATGTACACTGACTTCTTCGCGGTGACTATCAGCGGCCTGAGCATCGGCTCCCCGTAAACGACCACCGGAGAGTGCTTGATCAGGGTGGAGCCGAGCGGGAGCTTGGCTGCTCCTGTCTTGACGAAGACGAGCGCTATCGCGACGGCAATTGCCAGTCTGATCCAGTCAGTTTTTTTCATGCAAAACCTCCCTGATTAGCGCCACATCGACCGGCACACTCCACCGGCCATCGGCCTCGAACATCTTCCCGATCCCGGCAGGAAGAGCGAACTCGATTCTTCCGGCCCTGTTCTTCTTGTCCGACTGCATCAATCGCATTACATCGTCCGCCGAAATCCCATCTGGAACCAGACGCGGCAGGCCGGCAATGGTCAAAACATCTTCGAGCCTCTTTGCCGTGCCCTTTTCTGCAATGCCGGCCCTTTCTGCCAGCCGGCTTTCCAGCGCCATACCCACAGCCACAGCTTCGCCATGGAGGAGGGAGTAGTTGCTGGCTGCTTCCACTGCGTGACCAATTGTGTGGCCGAAGTTCAAAATCCTGCGTCGGCCCGATTCACGCTCGTCGCTGGCAACGACCTCTGCCTTTATCTGCACGCTGCGCGCGATGAGCGAGGTCAGTCCCTCGGAGCTCCGGCTTTCAGGTGCAACCAATCGACCCACTGATTCTGCGACTTCTGTAAAGTAATCCCGGTCGGCGATAACACCATGTTTTATTACTTCTGCAAAACCCGAGCGCAAATGGTTAAGTGGAAGCGTACCAAGGACTTGCGGGTCGATAATCACTGTTGAGGGTCGGTGGAAAACTCCCACCAGATTCTTCCCGCCGGGAGTGTCCACACCGGTTTTCCCCCCAATGGAGGCGTCCACCATCGCCAGGAGGGTGGTCGGGATCTGGACGAACTGGATCCCTCTCATATAGGTACCCGCGACGAACCCTGTCAGGTCACCAATGACCCCGCCCCCAAATGCCAGAAGGATGGAATCCCTGCCGAACCCCCGATCCGTGAGCTGATCGGTGATAGTGGCCCAGGTCTCCCGGGTTTTGCTGGATTCGCCCGGTGCGATGGTGATCAGGTCACTTTCGCGCCCAAGGCCAGCCCGGACGCGATCAGCATAGAGGTCACCGACGGTAGAGTCGGTGATGAGCGCTATCCGAAAGGAGCGCGGAACATCGAGGAGGTGGGCGTGGACGCTGTCGATGAGCCCCGGCCCGATTGCTATCGGGTAGCCTACCCCGAAGTCGGTTTCAGACTTTGCCACTCACCAATTGTGTTCGGCGCTACCCGCGCGCTTGTTGGCAAAACGAGCCAGCGTGAAAAGCAGATCAGAAAGTCGATTGAGGTAAATGACCACTACTGACGGAATTTCGGTGTCGCGCGCCAGCCCCACGACCTTTCGCTCGGCCCGCCTGCACACAGTTCGGGCGAAGTGCAGTGAAGCAGCCCCCGCGGTTCCCCCGGGGAGGATGAAGGCCTTGAGCGGCTCGAGTTCGCGATCGCATTCGTCGATGAAAGACTCAAGTTCCCTTATGCGAGCGTCGTTCAGGACCGCCTTGGAAAGGTGCTGCTCCATCTTCTCACGGTCGGGTGTCGCGAGCAGGGCTCCGATGCTGAAAAGGTCGCGCTGGATCCCGGCCAGGATTTCGTCTATGCGGGTCACGCTGTTCTGCGCTCGCGCGATGCCGATGGTGGCGTTCAGCTCATCGACATCACCGTAGGCCTCGACGCGCGGATGATCCTTGTCGACGCGCCCGCCGCCGAACAGGCCGGTATCGCCCTTGTCGCCGGTTCTGGTATAGATCTTCACAGAGATAGAATCTAGCGGGTCCTTTGTAGTTTACTCCGCGTTTTCCGTTAGCCGTTGTCCGTTCACCGTTATCCGTTCCAACGGGCCCCTAACGGATCACGGATAACGCACAACGGAAAACGGAGGACGCGCCTTTTTCCTTGACCTCCAAGTGCGGGGTTCTCAACTTGGGACCTCCCTGATCAACCCTGAGGTTTTGACCTGACCCTGCGCGACCAACTCCAGAAAACACTGGGGACCTCCTACACCATCGAGCGTGAGCTCGGGGGTGGGGGAATGAGTCGCGTTTTCGTGGCCGACGAAACCCGGTTCGGCCGCAAGGTGGTCATCAAGGTGCTGATGCCCGAGCTCGTGCAGGGAATGAGCGCGGAGAGATTCGAGCGGGAGATAAAGCTCGCGGCGCAGCTGCAGCAGGCGAACATCGTCAGTGTGATTGGCGCGGGCGAATCTGAGGGTCTGCCCTATTACACAATGCCTTACGTGGATGGCGAGTCGCTGCGTGGGCGACTCGGCCGAGGGCCGCTTCGAATCACGGAGACTGTGTCGTTCCTGCGGGATGTGACGCGTGCGCTCGTGTACGCGCATGGAAAGGGAGTAGTTCATCGCGACATCAAGCCAGAAAATATCCTGCTGGCGGGCGGTGCCGCCGTTGTAACGGACTTTGGAATCGCGAAAGCGCTTTCTGCCTCCAAGACTGACGCTCCTGGTGGAACTCTCACGGTTGTCGGGACATCGCTGGGAACGCCCGCCTACATGGCGCCGGAGCAAGCGGTTGGGGACAAAGTTGATGAGCGCGCTGACCTGTATGCGCTGGGGGTTGTCGCTTATGAGATGCTTTCCGGGTCGCATCCGTTCTCGGGCAAGACAACCGCGCAGCAGTTCATAACGGCACATCTCGCGGAAAAGCCGGCGCACGTCATGGAGAAGCGAGCGGATACCCCGCCGATGCTTGCTGATCTGGTGATGCAGTGCCTCGCTAAAGAGCCGGTCAACAGGCCAGAGAGCGCTGCTGAGATTCTGCGCGTGCTGGAGGATCCTGGCCTGTCGACGGGGACAGGAATTCACAGGCGGACGACAGGTTCAGCGCGAGCATTGGTCGGAGCAGGCTCAGGTGGGGCCAAAAAGTGGATCGGTGCCGGACTTGCCGCCGC
>JAKFCC010000119.1:0-1816 GCA_036676795.1 Gemmatimonadota bacterium | reverse complement strand
TCCCATCCCGTATCGTTGAAGGATGGTTACCCGACGTGAAGCAGCCCAGATCCTCGACATTCCGCTGGAAATGGCCCACCGTCACGGCATCCCGTCCCGGCTGAGCGACGCCGAACTCGGCGACCTCCTGGACAACCCGCCGGCCTGGCTTGTCCAGTCCAAGGCCAACCGCACCGGCAAGCGCCCCATCTGGGTCCAGCTGACCTGCGCGGTCTGCGGGTTCTCCGAGGCAGCCCGGCCGAAGAAGTGGTGGCCGGAGTTCACCTACGTATGGTGCGCCCACCACGCGCCGTACGAGGTCCCCGGCGTCGCCGCCGGGCTGGTCCGCAGCGAATATGAGGGCGTGGGCAGCCGCTTCGTCGGCATCGTGGACGTTGCGGTGCCCGAGGCGTAACTTAATATCACGGGGCCATCCCGGCCCCCTGCTGTTAGGGAGCGCCCACATGCCTGACAAAACGCCGCACCAGAGCACGGCCAAGAAACCGGTAAAAACCATCAAGGAAAAACGCGCCGAGAAGAAGTCCAAGAACGTCGCGGAAACGCACACGGACCCCGTCGCCCACATCAAGAAGCGCTAACCACGGCCCGCCAGCCGGGCAGTGCAGGCAAAGCAAAAGGCCGGAAGCTGACGCTTCCGGCCTTTTGTGTGGAACCTGTTACGTCCGTTGGGGCAACGGGTTCCCGGGGTTCCTCCCCGCGTATCTGCGAGCTGCTAGGGTGCCGCGGGCAAGGTGACCTGAGCGAACGGGTAGGGGCTGAGGTCCCCCGCGTCGATGCCTTCCAGCAGTTCCGTGAAGTCCGTTCCGAGCGAGTGGAACACCTGGCGCGGATCGTAACTCCACCAACGGCTGCTCAGCAACCGTTCAATGGTGGCTTCGTCGAAGCGGTATTTGATGACCTGTGCGGGGTTGCCGCCCACGATCGCGTAGGGGGGAACGTCCCTGGTGACGGTGCTGTTGGTCGCAACAACTGCGCCCGTCCCGATTTCGATTCCCATCGCGAGAGTGACGTTAGATCCAATCCAGACGTCATTTCCGATGCGCGGGTATGGCTTATCCGGTGTGGTCGAGTATCCGGCTGCGTGTTCCGTGATCGCGTCGGTGACAAACTCGCGGAAAAGGTGGTTTGCGGGGCGGAAGGTGAGAGCGGACGTGGTCAGTAGCTCGAGCGGGTGGCTTGAATCGATGAACCGGAGGCCGCCGGAAATGGAGCAGTATCGTCCGACACTCGCACCGTCAGGCAGCCCGGAATACGAGTACGTAAATGCGCCGACGGAAGCAAGCCCGGATGCTCGCCGCCCGCCGATCATGGGCATGTACGCGCCGCCGTAGAGCCCGACATTCTGCTCGATGACAACGTCGTTGAACAACGTGAGCTCGGCACCCTCAGTGAGCCAGCCGTACGTCCCGCCCTTCGGCGCCGGGCTGTCGCGCCGGAGAAGAATCGTCTTATCGAAGAGTTCCGCTGTGAGTTCGGGCGTGACCGTAAGTCGAGTCTGCATCCCTAGAGCGTACTGGTCCCATCAAGTCTCCCTGCACGTGGTCAACGAATGCATCTGACCCTGTGCGCGGCGGCCATCCTCCAAGACGTCGCGATTGGGCCGGGCCTGCCCGTTCGTGGCAACAAAATCGCGGTGCCTGCCAACGGGCAAAAAGAAAACCCCTGGATCACCAGGATCCAGGGGTATTCTTCGGTGGAGATGGGGGGAATTGAACCCCCGTCCGATGTCGTGTTGTCAGGTCTTCTCCGGGCGCAGTTTGCGTCGGATTTTCTCGGCCCCAGCCATGCTGCAAACAGCTGGCTGATCCGGGCCCAG
>JAKFCC010000118.1:0-3401 GCA_036676795.1 Gemmatimonadota bacterium | reverse complement strand
TCCTGCGCTCAACTTTTCAGGATCGGCACCCAGTGCGATGCCCGCCCCAATTGCCGCGAGCGCATTGCGAACATTGTGCAGGCCCGGTGTCGGCAGAACTACCGACGAAAATCTCTTTCCGTCGTACAGCACGTCGAAACGTGTTCCGTCGGACGAGGGAGTGATATTGGTGGCAATCAGGCGCGCATCGCGGGAACCGGTCCCGTACCGAATCACTTCAGCGGTGTTTGGAGTGGGAAGCGAGTTCGCCGTCCTGTCGTCTGCGCAGAGCACCACAAAGCGGGCCGACGCGACGAACTGCGCGAATGCGCCGCGAATGTCCTCTAGATCGGCGTAAATGTCGAGATGATCGGCCTCGATGTTTGTCACCACCGCGACGGTCGGCCTGAGCGCCAGGAAGGACCTGTCGTATTCATCAGATTCGACCACGAACACTTCATCGCCGCCCGCGCTCAGGTTGCCATTCCAGGAGGCGACGCGGCCTCCCACGATTCCCGTGGGATTCAGCCCCGCAGCGGCCAGCGCCACAGTGGTCATCACAGTAGTCGTCGTCTTGCCGTGTGTGCCGGCAACTCCCACAAGCTCCTTGCCGCTTACAGCTTCGGCGAGCGCTTCGGCGCGGCGAATGACGGGAATGCCGAGCTCGCGCGCCCGCCTCAGCTCCGGCATGTCGCGATTGATCGCCGATGATACGACGACCGCCCGTGCACCCTCTGCGTGGGATTCGTCGTGCGGCCCGAGCAGTACGATCCCCTTCTCCGCCAGATCGGATGCGCCGTCAACGTTGTTGTCGCATCCCGTCACCAGCGTGCCCCGTCTCGTAAACAGCTCCGCCAGCGCGCGCATGCCGGCGCCGCCTATTCCAACAAAGTGAACCGGGCGTTTGTCCCTGCTATCGAGCAGCACTATTTACCCGCACCCACGAGTTCGAGAATGGAACGCGCGATGGACGCTGCAGCGTCGGGGCGCGCTCTTGCCAGCGCCGCCCGCTTGCGAGCCTCGAGCTGCACCGGATCGTTCAACAGCGCCTTCACCGACGCATCCAGACGCTCCACTGTAAACTGGGACTGCGGAATCCACTCGGCCGCACCCGCTTCCGCCAGCGCGCGCGCGTTGGAAGTCTGGTGGTCTGCCGCAGCGGTAGGAAGCGGAATCACAATCGGCGGAATGCCCCAGGCACACAGCTCGGCTGTTGCCATCGCGCCACCACGGGAGATGGCGAAATCCGTGGCAGCATATGCTTCCGTGATGGGAGCCAGGTATGGACGTACCCGCACAGTGCCGGAATCGTACTTCGCGTAATCGTCATAGCTCTTCTTGCCCGTCCCCCAGATGACGCGCAGTCCGTCCGGAATTCCACCTTCGATCCATTGGGCGACGACATCATTGATCGCCTTGGCCCCCTGACTGCCGCCATACACAAGCAGGACGCTCACATCATCCGGAAAGCTCCAGCGCGCATGGGCCTCGGTGCGGTCCGGTCGCGGCACGATGGGCGGCTCGATTGGATTGCCCGTATCGCACACACCTGCCTGCGTCTTCTGCGACAACAGCCGGCGTGCTTCGGGAAACCCAACGTGGATCTGCCTGGCCCAGCGGCTGAAGAAGCGCGCTGTAATTCCCGGGTGGCTGTTCTGCTCCTGCAGGACAATCGGAATGCCATGGGCGACGGCGTATGCAAGCGCGAGCCCGGATGCATATCCGCCGGTTCCCACTACGCATGCAGGACGCTGCTCGCGAAAACGCTTTCCGATGGTGCGCCACGCGCTGAACGCCCCGACAATGGTGCGCCAGTTTTCCCAGACCCGACTCCTGTAAAGAGGATGCAGCTCTAGCAGCTCGTAGGGAAATCCGGTGGACGGAAGCACGTCCTTCTCAATGCCGCGGCGCGCTCCGATGAAAAAGGGCTCGATGTCGGACGACTGTTTCATCAGCGCATGCGCGATGGCGATTGCCGGATACAGGTGACCGCCGGTCCCGCCGCCCGCAAAGGCTATGCGCATTAGAAGCGGCCTGCGGGTTCCAGAGCGCCCACCCTGCCCAGCATCGGGTTGGTTGCGTCCGCGCCGTGCACCTTTTCGCGCGTGCTGCCAATGTTCACGAGAATGCCAGTCATCAGGAGCGACAGGACGAGGTTCGACCGCCCGTACGAGATGAATGGCAGGGTGAGGCCGGTCGTCGGAAGCAGGCCGATTGCTACACCAATGTGCAGGTATGCGGTAATGACTGTCGTGGCTGTGATTCCGATCGCCGTGTACTGAAGGAATGGAGTCCTTGCATTCCTTGCAATACGGAAGCCCAGCGTCCCATATGCCGCAAAAAGGAGTATCAGAAGGAGCAGGCCGATGAAGCCAAGCTCTTCTCCGATCGTTCCGCCAATGAAGTCGTCATATGCGAAAGGCAGGAAACCATACTGCTGGCGCCCGCGCCCAAAGCCGACACCCAGCCACTGCCCCGACCCCACTGCAATGAGCGACTGCTTCAGCTGATACCCAACATGCTCCGGCGCGCTGCCAGGCGTGAAAAAGGAGGACATCCGCAGCAACACATAGTTCAGCCGCTGAATCTGATTCCAGAGCAGGGGGATCGCCAGGACACCCAGTGCGACAAAATGTCCGATGCGCACACCGCCTGCGAACAGAATTATTCCCAGCACCAGCGTGTACATCATCGCTACTGAAAGATCGGGCTCCAGAATGACGAGGATATCCAGCAGTCCGATCACCACCAGAAAGGGGAGCAGCCCCTTGCTCAGGTGGCGCATCTGGTCCCCCTTCTTCACGAGCAGCATCGAGGTCCAAACAACTACCGCCAGCTTTGCAAATTCCGAAGGCTGAATCGAGCGCCCGAAAAGGAAACGGCGCGATCCGTGAACCGGCGGCGCGATCGATTCGGTAAATGGCATGATGACAAGCGCCAGCATCACGATGCTCGCGATCATCATGGGCCATGCAAGCTTCTCCCATATCTGCGCGTCCTTCTTCGCAGCTATCGCAAAGAGCACCATGCCGACCAGAATCCCGATGAGCTGGCGGCCGACGAAGAAGAAGTTTCCGTAGCCGTTCTGCATGGCGGTGATCGCACTGGCGCTGTGCACGGTCGCTAGTCCCCACGCGAGCAGCACCCAGGTGAGGACTATGAGCGCCCTCGCTTCCCACCCCACGCGCCATCGGTATTTGACGCCTGCAACGGCCTCGCTCACTTCATCGCCCCGACAATCTCCCTGAACCGGTCGCCGCGCTCCTCGAAATTCCGGAACATGTCATAACTGGAGCAGGCCGGTGACAGGAGCACGGCGTCTCCACTTCTCGCATTCTCGCGGGCGATTTTCAGCACAGCCTCAAAATCGTTGCCCGCTCTCTCGACGTCCACTGCGGATTTCAAGTCTTTTTCGATAAGCT
>JAKFCC010000117.1:0-7536 GCA_036676795.1 Gemmatimonadota bacterium | reverse complement strand
ATCATACATCCCACGAAGAAGATCAGGGTAGACCCCAAGACAATGGAGACCAATGCAGACTGGTCTCCATTTGAGGGTATGGACCTGGCGGGTTTCTCGCGCACCACTTTGTCGCGCGGTGAAGTGATCGTGGACGACTACAAGGTTGTCGGTAAGGAAGGCCGCGGGAAATGGCTGCCGCGCAAGACTGCCGGGATGAATTCATGAGCACACGAGCTGAGGTCCGGAACAGTCCCCTCTGGAACGAGGACCTCGCGCCGACAGAGCCTGAACGCCGCACCTGGTCCACCTACAACATCGCGGCACTCTGGATTGGGATGGCGGTCGTCATTACGACCTATACGCTTGCGTCCGGACTGATGCAGCAGGGAATGAATTGGTGGCAGGCAATGCTGACCATCCTTCTCGGAAACGTGATAGTCCTCATTCCCATGATCCTGAACGCGCATGCAGGGACGAAGTACGGGATTTCATTCCCCGTGCTTTGTCGGGCAAGCTTCGGTGTGCGGGGCGCAAACGTGCCCGCGCTGTTGCGCGCAATCGTTGCGTGCGGATGGTTTGGAATCCAGACGTGGATCGGCGCGTTGGCTTTGGACGCTCTGCTCAAGGCAGCGTGGGGCGGATGGGCGACACTCCCCGGTTCGGCATGGATTTCGTTCGCAATCTTCTGGGGAATTCAGGTGTTGATCATTCTCAGGGGAACCGAGGGAATCAAGGTTCTCGAAAGCTGGTCCGCCCCGCTGCTCCTGGGAGGAGGAATTCTCCTGCTCATTTGGGCAATTCGAAATGGCGGTGGTCTCGGCACAATCCTGCGTGAATCGCAGAAGCTGCAGGCCGGCAATGGAAATTTCTGGGCACTCTTTCCGGCTGCGCTGACTGCGAATGTGGGTTACTGGGCAACGCTCAGTCTGAATATTCCCGACTTTACCAGGTACGCGAAGAGCCAGAAATCACAGATGATGGGTCAGGCGATGGGGCTTCCCACCACGATGACTCTTTTTGCTTTCATTGGTGTGGCTGTAACAAGTGCGACAATAGTCATTTTCGGTCAGGCTATCTGGGACCCGATAGTCCTGATCAGCAAGATTGGCGGTGCAGGGGTAATTATCTTCGCCGCGCTCATCGTGTTGGCGGCTCAGCTCACGACGAACATGGCCGCCAATGTCGTGTCCCCGTCCAACGATTTCTCGAATCTTTCGCCCAAGAAAATCAGCTATGTGACAGGAGGGTTGATCACGGCAGTCATCGGAATCGCGATGATGCCGTGGAAGCTGTATTCGGACGCAGCCGCTTACATCTTCACCTGGCTGCTGGGTTACTCGAGCCTGATGGGGGCGCTTGGCGGGATCCTGATTGCCGACTACTGGGTGCTGCGAAAGCAGCGGCTCGATAGCGACGACCTGTTTCTCGAGCAGGGCAGGTACACGTACACGAATGGCGTGAACTGGAAAGCGATTGTCGCGCTTGTTCTTGCGATCATTCCCGTCACTCCAGGATTCATACGAGCAGTGTCTACGCCCGGTGGTCAGGTCGCCAATCCCAACATATTCGACCAGGTCTACTCGTACGCGTGGTTTGTGACTTTCATCCTGAGTTTTGTTTTCTATCTCTTACTAATGAGAGGAGACGCCGGTCGCCCCGTCGACTCCCCGGAGAATACGTGATGCCGAGAGTTGTAAAGGCAGGCTTGATCCAGGCAACGCACGCATGTGGCACCGACGAATCGCTGGACACAATTCGCGAAGCCAACGTAGACAAGCATGTGAAGATGATCGAGAAGGCGGCGGACGAAGGCGTCCAGATCATCTGCATGCAGGAGATATTCACCGGCCCCTACTTCTGTGCCGAGCAGACCACACGCTGGTACGATTCGACGGAAGCGATTCCCGATGGGCCGACTACGCAGCGAATGATGCAGCTCGCGAAGCGCCACAAGATGGTGATCGTGGTTCCGATCTATGAGGTCGAAACTACCGGTGTGTACTACAACACGGCCGCTGTTATCGACGCCGATGGTACCTACCTCGGCAAGTACCGGAAGAATCACATTCCACATGTTGCTCCGGGCTTCTGGGAGAAGTTCTACTTCAAGCCCGGCAACCTGGGGTACCCTGTCTTCAAGACGAAGTATGCCGACGTTGGCGTGTACATCTGTTATGACAGGCACTTTCCGGAAGGAGCACGCGAGCTGGGACTGAATGGGGCGGAGATCGTTTTCAATCCATCAGCCACGGTAGCTGGGCTCTCTGAATATCTGTGGAAGCTGGAGCAGCCTGCGCATGCTGTGGCGAACGCCTACTTCGTGGGCGCAATCAACCGCGTGGGCTTTGAGAAGCCCTGGAACATCGGGGAGTTCTATGGCCAGAGCTACTTCTGTAACCCCAGAGGGAAGATGCTGGCGGAGGGGAGCCGGGATAAGGATGAGCTGGTTACCGCGGAGCTTGACCTCGACCAGATTCGGGAGGTAAGAAATACGTGGCAATTCTTCCGGGATAGGCGCCCGGAGACTTATACGGGCATTACGAAGCTGTAAGCGGGGCGCAGGATCGAATGCCATTTTTCAGGAAGTCGCAGTTTCGCTGGGATTGTGATGCGTGCGGAGTTCCGTTCTATGCAGGTCAGGGCGGTGTGTGCACCACATGCAGGAGAAGCTTGTGCGAGCGGCATTTTTTTGGATCGAGCATCAGGAGAATGCTGTCTGTTTTCAAGCCGGTTACGCAGTGCGTGACCTGCGCAGCAAAATCCTCGTCATAAAAAGGGTGGCTAATACTGATGGCATCTGAACCAATGCTCATGATTACCGCCGGCGATATTCAGGGACGCCGGATCGTCAAATACCTCGGCATCGTTACCGGGGAGGCAATCATGGGCGCGAATATTTTTCGCGACATTTTCGCGTCCATCACCGACATAGTCGGTGGACGCTCCGCCGTTTACGAAAAGGAGCTGAATACGGCGAAGGATCTCGCAATGCAGGAGATGACCTGGGAAGCCGAGGCGCTCGGAGCCAATGCGATCATCGCGGTGGACCTGGACTACGAAACAATTTCAATGGGAAAGGGCGGAGGCATGCTGATGGTCAGCGCCTCCGGCACGGCCGTCATATATGAGTGAGATTCTGCAACGGTGAAGGGGAGGAGGTCGAATGATGAATGAGTATAGCAGCAACGACATCAGGAACATCGCCGTAGTCGGACATGGAGCGAGCGGGAAGACCACACTGGTCGACGCGCTCGCTTTCGTTTCAGGGTCATCGAAACGACACGGATCGATAAAGGAAGGCACCGCTCTCACTGATTTTTCACCTGAGGAAGTCGAGCGCGGGTTTTCCATAAGCCTCGGCTGTGCCTATGCCGAGTGGATGAATACGAAGATCAATTTGCTGGATACCCCGGGCTATCTGGACTTCGAGGGCGAGGCGATCGCAGGACTCGCGGCCGCTGATGGAGCGCTGGTAGTCGTGAGCGCGGCGTCAGGTGTGGAGGTAGGCACCCAGCGAATGTTCCGCGAGGCAGTGAAGCGCAAGGATCCTGTGCTTGTGGTCGTATCCATGATGGACAAGGAACACGCGAGCTTCGACCATGTTTACGAGGAAGTGCGAAAGAAGTTCGGAAACCGCGTGATTCCCGTGGAGATTCCGATTGGTGAGGGGCCGAGCTTTTCCGGAATCCTGAATCTCTTCGACAGAAAGGCGCATCTCTTCAAGAAGGGCACAAAGAGCGGGGACTATCAGGAAGTGGATATCCCGGCCGACCAGCAGGAGCGCTTTGACCGCTATTACGAGGAGCTGATCGAAACGATTGCCACCACTGACGACAAGCGCGTCCCTGGCGGTTCGACCATCACACAACAGGTGGCGCGTCAGTTCTTCCTGAGCTCCGAGTACAGCTACACCCGCAAGCTGGCCGAAATGCTGCTGGCGATGAGGATGGAGCAGGAACTGAGCAAGGATGAGATTTTCGAGCTGTACCTCAACAAGAGTTTCTTCGGCAATCGCGCCTATGGCATCGGTGCCGCGGCGGAGTTCTATTACGGCAAGACCTTGGCCCAGCTGACCCTGGATGAGGCGGCGACGCTGGCCTCGATTCCCAAATTCCCGTCCAGCGGCAATCCCATCACCAACCCGGAACGCGCCCGGATTCGTCGCGACTACGTGCTGCAGCGGATGCGTGAGCTGGGCTACATCGGTCGCGACCAGGAAACCGCGGCGCAGGCTGTACCGATGCATGCCACCCCGCACGAGCGCCCGGTCGAAGTTCATGCACCCTATGTCGCCGAGATGGTCCGGCAGGAAATGATTGCCCGCTTTGGCGGCGACGTCTTGACCAAGGGTTACCACGTCACCACCACCATCGATCCGGCGTTGCAGGCCGCAGCCGATCTGGCGGTCCGCGACGGCCTCGCCGTTTACGATCACCGCCATGGCTGGCGCGGCGCGGAAAAGCAGGTTGAAGTCGGTGCCAGTGACACGCCAGAGACGCTGCGGGCGCACCTGCGAGGCATTCCGGCGCAGGCAGGCCTGATGCCCGCGCTCGCAACCGACGTCGGAGATGGCAAGGCCACGCTGATCCTGACCGATGGCACGAGCATCGAGATCGGCCCCGAGGCCAGTCGTTGGACCGGTCGCAGCCCCGCCGCCCTGCTCAAGCGCGGCGACATCGTGCGCGTGCGCAAGGAGTTGCCGAAGCCGGACGCCAAGCCCGTCCCGCAGGATGGCAACGTGGGCGCACCGAAGTACCTCCTCGAGCAACTGCCGCGCGCACAATCCGCCCTGGTCTCGCTGGAAGCGGAAACGGGAGCGCTGCGTGCACTGGCTGGCGGCCTGAGCTACGTCGGCAACAAGTTCAATCGTGCCACCCAGGCCCGGCGCCAACCGGGGTCCAGCTTCAAGCCGTTCCTGTATGCCGCGGCGTTCGAGCGCGGTTTCAATCCCGCCTCCATCGTTCTCGACGCGCCGGTCGTGTTCAAGGACCGTCGCGGTCACTTGTGGCGGCCGCAGAACGACAGCGGCAATTTTGCCGGGCCGATGCGCCTGCGCGAGGCGCTGGTGCAGTCGCGCAACCTGGTGTCGGTGCGGCTGCTCGATGCAATCGGCGTCGACTACGCGCGCAAGTACATCAGTCATTTCGGATTCGACGAGGACAAGCTGCCGCCGAACCTGTCGATGTCGCTTGGTACCGCATCGCTGCCGCCACTGGCCATCGCACGTGGCTACGCAGTGTTCGCCAATGGCGGACTGCTGGTGACACCGTGGTTCATCGACGAGGTCAAGGATCGGACGGGCAAGGTCGTATTCAAGGAGAAGCCACCAACGGCGTGCCGCGGGTGCGGCCAGCGTACGGGCGCGGATACAGCGGCCAACGTCGTCGATGGTTTCAACCTTGGCCCGGCTGCGACACCGGCGCCTGCCGGCAAGGACAGCAATGCGCCGAAACCGGCGGCGACATTGCCCGCCAACGCCGTCCTCGCTCCGCGCGCAATCGACGAACGCGTCGCCTACCAGCTCGTATCGATGATGCGCGACGTGGTCCAGCGCGGCACCGGTACGGCGGCGAAGGTACTCGGCCGCGAAGACCTCGGTGGCAAGACCGGCTCGACCAACGAGCATCGCGACGCCTGGTTCTCCGGCTTCGGCGGCGGCATCGTCACCACCGTCTGGGTTGGCCGCGATGACTTCAAGTCGCTCGGCTATCGTGAGTACGGCGGCAAGGCTGCGCTTCCCATCTGGATCGACTACATGCGCGTGGCGCTGAAGGATCGCCCGGTGACCGAGCTGGAACCACCGGACGGCATGATCAAGGTCTCCGTTGGCGCCGGCGGCCAGATGCTGCCGGAAGGCAGCGGCGGTAATGTCGAATGGGTAAAGGCGGAGGACATGGAGCGCATGGAGACATTCGTCGATTACGGTCCGCAGGATTCGGCCACGCCGAGCGAAGAAGCGTTCGACATCTTCTGAACAGGCGCGCCGAAGCCCCGAGCCGGCCGAAGGCCGGCTTTTTCGTACCGGGACCGCGATGATCGCTTTCCCATACAGCGCCACGACAGGAAGTTGGGGTACAGTCGGACCGTGATCGACTGGAGGGACGCGCCATGCCTTACGCCCGTCAACACGCCCACCAGCACGCCCTCACACGCACCCGCGAACGTCGTCACCGTCTCGCACACGAGGCCGCCCGGCTGATGGCCGAGAGTGGGATGCGGGACTTCCACCAGGCCAAGCTCAAGGCTGCCGAGCGCCTCGGCATCCATGACGATGCGTCGCTACCGCGCAATCGCGAGATCGAAGACGCCTTGCGCGAATACCAGCGCTTGTTCCATGGCGAGGCCCAGGCCGGAGGGGTGCGCCTGCGCCGCGAGGCAGCATTGCGCGCCCTCGACTTCTTCGGTGGCTTCGATGCCCGGCTGGTCGGCCCAGTGCTCGACGGCACGGCCGATGCCAACGCGCCCGTCGCGCTGCACCTGTTCAGCGATGATGCCGACGCCGTGCCGCGTTTCCTGGAGGACCACCGCATTCCCGCGGAATTGCGCACACGCCGTGTACGGCTGGACCGCGAACGCACGGAGGAATTCCCGGTATGGCTGTTCAGCGCCGAGGATCTGACGTTCGACCTGACCGTGCTGCCCCACGACGCGCTGCGCCAGGCGCCTTTGTCGGGCGTGGATGAGAAGCCGATGAAACGGGCCTCGGCCTCCCAATTGCGCGCCGTGCTGGCGGACGCCGAGATCGCCGCGTTCGAGGCCAGCTCGGTATCGCAAGGCTAGTCAGAAAGGCACGCGCCCAGGGCTCTTGGCATCCCAGCTCCAGGAAAAAAAGCCCCGCGACGCGGGGCTTTTTCTATCTTGTGGCGTCGCAGACGTGTCGTACCGATCAACGCTTGTCGATTGCTGCGTAATCGCGAACGTCATGGCCGGTGTAGATCTGCCGTGGCCGGCCGATCTTGGCGTCCGGGTCGGTCTGTTGCTCCAGCCAGTGAGCGACCCAGCCGGCCGTGCGCGCGATCGCGAACATCACCGTGAACATCTCGGTCGGGATGTTGAGCGCCTTGTAGATGATGCCGGAATAGAAATCGACATTCGGATAGAGCTTGCGCTGGATGAAGTACTCGTCCTTCAGTGCCGCCTCTTCAAGCTTCATCGCCACGTCAAGCAACGGATCGTTGACGCCGAGCTCCGCCAGCACCTCGTGGCACATTTCGCGGATGATCTTCGCGCGCGGGTCGAAGTTCTTGTAGACGCGGTGGCCGAAGCCCATCAGGCGGAAGCCGGATTCCTTGTTCTTGGCCTTCTCGATCGCGGACCCGACATCCTCCGGGCGCCCGATCTCCTCAAGCATCTTCAGGACGGCTTCGTTGGCACCGCCGTGTGCCGGCCCCCACAACGCCGCGACACCGGCGGCGACGCAGGCGTAAGGATTGGCGCCGGTCGAGCCGACCAGGCGCACGGTCGAGGTGGATGCGTTCTGCTCGTGGTCGGCGTGCAGGATGAACAGCAGGTCGAGCGCTCGCGCGGCGACGGGCTTCAGCGCCAAGGGCTCGC
>JAKFCC010000116.1:0-1897 GCA_036676795.1 Gemmatimonadota bacterium | reverse complement strand
GCCCGACAGGCGGCGGTCTATCACCTGGTGGAGCATGGACCTCTCCCCGGGGGGCTTGGATGACACTGCGGCCTTCTCCGGTTACGAGCTCTTGCGCACGCGCAAATACCACTCGCAAAGGAGGCGAACCTGCCGGTGCGTGTAGCCCTTTTCGACCATGCGGTTGACGAAGTCTTCGTGCTTCTTCTGCTCGTCGGCGCTCGCCTTGGCGTTGAACGAGATGACGGGCAGCAGGTCCTCCGTGTTCGAGAACATCTTCTTCTCGATGACGGTGCGCAGCTTCTCGTAGCTCGTCCATACCGGGTTCTTGCCGGCGTTGCTGGCGCGCGCGCGCAGCACGAAGTTCACGATCTCGTTGCGGAAGTCTTTCGGATTGGACAACCCGGCTGGCTTCTCGATCTTCTCGAGCTCGGCGTTGAGCGCGGAGCGGTCGAAGATCTCGCCGGTGTCGGTGTCGCGGAACTCCTGGTCCTGGATCCAGAAGTCGGCGTACGTGACGTAGCGGTCGAAGATGTTCTGGCCGTATTCCGAATAGGACTCGAGGTAGGCCGTCTGGATTTCCTTGCCGATGAACTCCGCGTAGCGGGCCGACAGGTGCTCCTTGATGTAGGCGAGGTATTTCTGCTCGATCTCGGGCGCGAACTGCTCGCGCTCGATCTGCTGCTCAAGCACATACATCAGGTGCACGGGGTTGGCGGCGATCTCGGTCGAGTCGAAATTGAAGACCTTGGAGATGATCTTGAAGGCGAAGCGCGTGGAGACGCCCGTCATGCCTTCATCGACTCCCGCGTAGTCGCGGTACTCCTGGTAGCTCTTGGCCTTCGGGTCGGTGTCCTTGAGGTTTTCACCGTCGTAGATCTGCATCTTGCTGAAGATGCTCGAGTTCTCGGGCTCCTTCAGGCGCGTCAGCACCGAGAACTGTGCCATCATCTTGAGCGTGCCGGGGGCGCATACCGCGTCCTTGAGCGACGAGTTGCGCACCAGCTTCTCGTAGATCTTGACCTCTTCGGTGACGCGCAGGCAGTACGGCACCTTGACGATGTAGATCCGGTCGAGGAAGGCCTCATTATTCTTGTTGTTACGGAAGGCCTTCCACTCGCTTTCGTTGCTGTGGGCCATCACGATGCCGTCGAACGGGATCGCTCCGAAACCTTCCGTGCCCTTGAAGTTGCCTTCCTGGGTGGCCGTGAGCAGCGGGTGCAGCACCTTGATCGGCGCCTTGAACATCTCGACGAATTCCAGCAGGCCCTGGTTGGCCAGGCACAGGCCGCCTGAGTAGCTGTAGGCGTCGGGGTCGTCCTGGGCGAAAGTCTCGAGCTTGCGGATGTCGATCTTGCCGACGAGGGAGGAGATGTCCTGGTTGTTCTCGTCGCCGGGTTCGGTCTTGGCGATCGCGCACTGCTTCAATATGGAAGGGTAACGCTTCACCACACGGAACTTGCGGATGTCGCCCCCGAATTCCTCCAGCCGCTTCACGGCCCACGGTGACATGATGCGCTGCAGATAGCGCGGCGCGATGCCGTATTGCTGCTCGAGCAAGGGCGCGTCTTCCGCGTTGTTGAACAGGCCCAGCGGCGACTCATTGACGGGCGAGCCTTTGATGGCGTAGAAAGGCACCTGCTCCATCAGCAGCTTCAGCCGCTCGGCGATGGACGACTTGCCGCCGCCCACGGGCCCGAGCAGGTAGAGGATCTGTTTCTTTTCCTCCAGCCCCTGCGCCGCGTGCCGGAAGCAGGAGACGACCTGCTCGATCGGCTCCTCGAGTCCGTAGAAATCCTTGAACGCGGGATAGATGCGCACCATCTTGTTGCCGAAGATGCGCGAGAGGCGCTGGTCATGCCGCGTATCGATCACCTCGGGCTCGCCGATGGCGGCAAGCATGCGCTCGGCTGCGGTG
>JAKFCC010000115.1:0-1897 GCA_036676795.1 Gemmatimonadota bacterium | reverse complement strand
CACCGCAGCCGAGCGCATGCTTGCCGCCATCGGCGAGCCCGAGGTGATCGATACGCGGCATGACCAGCGCCTCTCGCGCATCTTCGGCAACAAGATGGTGCGCATCTATCCCGCGTTCAAGGACTTCTACGGACTCGAGGAGCCGATCGAGCAGGTCGTCTCCTGCTTCCGGCACGCGGCGCAGGGCCTGGAAGAAAAGAAACAGATCCTCTACCTGCTCGGGCCGGTGGGCGGCGGCAAGTCGTCCATCGCGGAGCGGCTGAAGCTGCTGATGGAACAGGTGCCTTTCTACGCCATCAAGGGCTCGCCCGTCAATGAATCGCCGCTGGGCCTGTTCAACAACGCGGAAGACGCGCCCCTGCTTGAGCAGCAATACGGCATCGCTCCTCGCTACCTGCAGCGCATCATGTCGCCATGGGCCGTGAAGCGGCTTGAGGAATTCGGCGGCGACATCCGCAAGTTCCGCGTGGTGAAGCGTTACCCGTCCATATTGAAGCAGTGCGCGATCGCCAAGACTGAGCCGGGCGACGAGAACAACCAGGACATCTCGTCCCTTGTCGGCAAGATCGACATCCGCAAGCTCGAAACGTACGCCCAGGACGACCCGGACGCCTACAGCTACTCCGGTGGCCTGTGCCTGGCCAACCAGGGCCTCCTGGAATTCGTCGAGATGTTCAAGGCGCCGATCAAGGTGCTGCACCCGCTGCTGACCGCCACCCAGGAAGGCAACTTCAAGGGCACGGAAGGCTTCGGCGCGATTCCGTTCGACGGCATCGTGATGGCCCACAGCAACGAAAGCGAGTGGAAGGCTTTTCGCAACAACAAGAACAACGAGGCTTTCCTCGACCGCATCTACATCGTCAAGGTGCCGTACTGCCTGCGCGTGACCGAAGAAGTCAAGATCTACGAGAAGCTGGTGCGCAACTCCTCGCTCAAGGATGCGGTGTGCGCACCCGGCACGCTCAAGATGATGGCCCAGTTCTCGGTGCTGACGCGCCTGAAGGAGCCCGAGAACTCGAGCATCTTCAGCAAGATGCAGATCTACGACGGCGAAAACCTCAAGGACACCGACCCGAAGGCCAAGAGCTACCAGGAGTACCGCGACTACGCGGGCGTCGATGAAGGCATGACGGGCGTCTCCACGCGCTTCGCCTTCAAGATTATCTCCAAGGTTTTCAATTTCGACTCGACCGAGATCGCCGCCAACCCGGTGCACCTGATGTACGTGCTGGAGCAGCAGATCGAGCGTGAGCAGTTCGCGCCCGAGATCGAGCAGAAATACCTCTCCTACATCAAGGAGCATCTGTCGGCGCGCTACGCGGAGTTCATCGGCAAGGAAATTCAGACGGCCTACCTCGAGTCCTATTCGGAATACGGGCAGAACATCTTCGACCGCTACGTCACCTACGCCGACTTCTGGATCCAGGACCAGGAATTCCGCGACACCGACACCGGCGAGATTTTCGACCGCTCCGCGCTCAATGCCGAGCTCGAGAAGATCGAGAAGCCGGCCGGGCTGTCCAACCCGAAGGACTTCCGCAACGAAATCGTGAATTTCGTGCTCCGCGCGCGCGCCAGCAATGCCGGCAAGAACCCGGTATGGACGAGCTACGAGAAGCTGCGCACCGTGATCGAGAAGAAGATGTTCTCGAACACGGAAGACCTGCTGCCCGTCATCTCGTTCAACGCCAAGGCGAGCGCCGACGAGCAGAAGAAGCACGAAGACTTCGTCAACCGCATGGTCGAGAAGGGCTACACGCACCGGCAGGTCCGTCTCCTTTGCGAGTGGTATTTGCGCGTGCGCAAGAGCTCGTAACCGGAGAAGGCCGCAGTGTCATCCAAGCCCCCCGGGGAGAGGTCCATGCTCCACCAGGTGATAGACCGCCGCCTGTCGGGC
>JAKFCC010000114.1:0-2367 GCA_036676795.1 Gemmatimonadota bacterium | reverse complement strand
GGCCCTTCTTCGCCTGGATCGCCGTGATCGCGGCCGTCAATGTGGTCTTGCCATGATCGACGTGGCCGATCGTTCCCACGTTTACGTGCGGCTTCGTACGCTCGAATTTCGCTTTTGCCATTTATCTCTCTATGGTTCTTAAGTGTTCAATGATCCTGCAGTCGCACCTTCCAACAGCCAACCGCCAACGGCCAACAGCTGCTTCACAAGAGCTCGCGATCGGGATTGAACCGATGACCTCACCCTTACCAAGGGTGTGCTCTACCAACTGAGCTACGCGAGCAAACACAACTGGTAAGCGGGAGACGGGACTCGAACCCGCGACCACAAGCTTGGAAGGCTAGTGCTCTACCAACTGAGCTACTCCCGCGTTAACTGCTTAACTACTAGCCAGGAGCCTGAAGCTTTTCAGCCCACAGCAACCAGCAACAACAAATGGTGGGGGAAGGATTCGAACCTTCGAAGGCGTTAGCCGTCAGATTTACAGTCTGATCCCGTTGGCCACTTGGGTACCCCACCAGTTCCCCGCGCAGACAACGCTCTCGTTCACCAATTCTGCAGAGCTTTACATCGACAGAGCTGACGGCCGGAATCGAACCGGCAACCTGCTGATTACAAATCAGCTGCTCCGCCAATTGAGCTACGTCAGCAAAGTACAGCGATTCTACGCAAGCCTAGTAAAATAGAGGACTTGCGAGCCCGAAGCAAGGGACGGAGGGACTACTTCTGGTAGTTCAACCTAATACCGGCACGGGGGTGAAAAATGGGGCCGACTTCAAGCGTTCCCGCCCAGGATGCTACCCACCCCCCGCACGCCCTTTCGCTGCGCCGGTCCCAGCCCGACCTTTTACCCTCCAAACCGCACTCTTCAGGAGGCCACGCATGCGTTATCGGCTCGTCGGAGTCCTTGCCCCCCTCTGTCTGGCCCTGGCCACATCCCAGGCCCTCGCCCAGAAGACTTTCCCGCCTGAAAAGGCGGAAAATCTCCAGGTCCTGCCGGAAGACATGCCGATACGCGCCCTGATGGACACGATGCGGAGCTTCACGAGCGCCCTGGGCGTCCGCTGCACCTACTGCCACGTGGGCAATGAGGGCGAACCCCTGAACACCTTCGACTTCGTGTCCGACAAGAAAGAGGCGAAAAACAAGGCTCGCGCCATGCTCCAGATGGTCGCGGCAATCAACAATGACCACCTAGCTAAGGTCGTCGATCGCAGAAAGCCGCCGATCAGCGTGAGCTGCCTGACCTGCCACCGGGGCGTCACGGAACCGCGACCCATCCAGCAGGTAGTCCTCAACGCCTACGATGCCGGCGGCGCCGACTCTGCGGAGAAGGCATATCGCAATCTCAGGTCACGCTACCTCGGCCGCGCAGCATACGACTTCAGCGAGCTGTCACTCGCGGATGTCGGGGCTGCACTGCGTGCGCGGAACAAGGTCCCCGATGCGCTTCGCTTCTACCTGCTGAACACGGAGCTGATGCCCACTTCGGCGGGAGCGTACCAGCAGCTCGCTACGGCGCAGCTTGCTTCGGGTGATACAGTCGCTGCAGTGGGCAGCCTGGAGAAGGCGGTGCAGCTGAATCCGAATGATCGGAGGCTGAAGCAGATGCTGGACGGAATAGGGAAGAAATAGCGCGATTCTATATAGGGAGAAGCGCGTTTTGCGTTCTCCGTGATCCGTCACTTCAGAACCGCACTCAAAACGGAAGACGGAGAACGGAAGACGGAAAACGCAAAACGCGCCCCTAACTTCCTTCCCCGCGCGCGATCCTTCTTTCCGCCCTGAGATGGTGATTCGCCACCACTCCCATCGCAACTGCAAAAGGCGCTACGTACGCCCCCACCGAAAAGCCGGTGAGAATCGCGAACGTCCCCATCCCGATCGCGGCAAAGGCCTCTGACAGGGGCCGGCGCGCAGTGAAATAGAGGGCCAGCCCCGTAGCGGCGAATGCGAGCTGAATCAAACCGAACAGCGCCACTCCTGCACTGCCATCCCTGAATGCACCTACAATCATCAGCACTCCCACCGTCGCGCACGCGGCGCAGAGAAAGAGCGCGAACTTTTCGGCGGCGGCGCTCCGCCTGAGCCTGACTGACCTGTGCAGCAGCAGCCAGGCACGGCCGGCGGAAAAAACGCCGAGCGCAATCGCGACGGCGGCCAGTGGAATAGTGAGTCCAACGAGCGTTTCTGAAAGGCCGCGCATGATTTCCCCTACCTGAGAACTTTCCAGCTGGTGCCGGTTGGGCCGTCCTTGATCTCGATCCCCCGCTCCTCGAGTTCCTTGCGAATCGCATCTGCCCGCGCGAAGTCGCGGTCTGCGCGCGCCTGCTTTCGCTCGGCGAGTTTCGCCTCGACCATTGCCGC
>JAKFCC010000113.1:0-2702 GCA_036676795.1 Gemmatimonadota bacterium | reverse complement strand
CACTGTGACGACGGCGGGTGCTCTTCTTGGAGTCTTCCATGGTGTCAACTTAATTTCTTGGTGGACACCATCGTTGCCGCTTAGACGGCCAGATTCAAGAAGGGGGATGACCGGACGTTTACGGCGCCGCTGCCTAGACTAACGTGCTTTCCTGGCAGAAGCACGACGGAATCGATGTGTGATTCCCCCGCCGAGCGTCTAAACTGCAGTCAGTTATCTTCGCGACTGAGCCCTCTGGCGCGCAGAGTTCTAGGTGTGGAGGGGGCGAGGAGGAGTCATGGACACAAAAGCATTCTTTGCAGGCGATTTCGCGGGTGCGCTGTTTCCGCTGAAGACAAACGCGATTCTCATCGAGCACCACAGCCAGAAGCTTGAGCAGTACATCGCAAATGTACTGTCTGAAGACCCGGCGAATGCTGCCGACAAGTTCCTGTCACAGGCGCGAGCTCACGCCGCAAAGCCGCGGAATCATCTACGTCGCACTGCTGTTCTCGATCCAGTGGCGTCGTACTTCATTTACGACCTGATGCTGCGAAACCGTGCGGCGTTCGGACTGCCGGTCAACGACAAACGGCGCGTCTTCGGCTACAGGTTCGACGACAACAAACCGGTTCCAGTCAGCAAGGCGTACAAAGACTTCGGACAAGCGGTCGAGGCCTGCCGGAAGCAGCACAAGCATGTCTTGAAATTCGATATCGCGTCGTACTTCAACTCGATTTACCACCACGACGCGACAGCTTGGTTCGCGGCCCTCCCAGGCGTGAGCGGTCCGGATGCTTCAGCATTCGGGCGATTCTTCAGGGAGATCAACGCTGGCCGATCGATTGACTTTCTGCCGCAGGGGATCTACCCGACCAAGATGATCGGGAGCGAGTATCTCCGCTTCATAGACGCCTCCGGTGAGATCAAGTGCGCTCAGACCCTGAGGTTCATGGACGACTTCTACCTGTTCGACAACGACCCGGCAGTCTTGTCCCAAGACTTCTACCGCATCCAAGAACTTCTCGGATGGAAAGCTCTTGCCGTGAACCCCACCAAGACCGCTCTGGACGCAGAGGAGATGAGCGTCAAGGCAAAGGCCTCGGCAATCAAGCAGCAGGTAATGGACCTTCTTCACATCGCAGAACAATCAACTGTCAACTCCGCTTCCGGTATAGAAGCCGGTGACCAGTTCACGGTGGTTCTTGCCCAGGGCGAAGTTGATCAGTTGCTCCAAATGTTGGTGGACCCGACAGCCGACGAAGGAGATGTCGAATTCATTCTGGGGATTCTCCAGGATCACCACGTCGATCTGTCGACGCTTCTCCCGTCACTAGCCATGAAGTTTCCGAACATCATGAAGCAGCTCCACAGACTTATTGGCCTTGCGCCGGATAAGAGTCAACTGGCCGATCAACTGCTTGCGTTGCTAAAGGAGGATCCTTTTTTGATCGAGTATCAGCTGTTTTGGCTTGCCGTGATAGCCGAGGACCACCTCGCGGGTGCACAAGGATTCGGCGATATTGTCCATTTCCTTTATGCGAAAGCAGGCAAGCACAGGATTGTTCAAGCCAAGATTCTTGAGATTCCGAATCAGAACTTCGGCTTGAAGGAAATCAGAGATGAGGTGCTGAAGTCGGGAGGTTCGGACTGGCTCGCCTGGTCGGCAGCTGTTGGCACGCGCACTTTGGCGAAGGCCGAACGCAATTACGCGCTCAAGTACTTCTCGAACGGGTCCGCTCTGAACAAGCTGATCGCGGACTGCGTTCAAAGTCTTCCGTGAGACCCCACGCGGACTCCACGGACTAAGAGTCCTCATGTCTGAGGGTTAGCCCGCCATGACAGCAGTCGCGAGCATGCCAGCCAGCTGCCATTTCCATCAGCCCAGCGAGCAACATCGTCAATAGCGAGGCCATTTGTCGGATGGACCAAGAACAAACACGGTGTGCTGCTTGTCGGTCGACCCTCCAATGAAATTCACAGACCGCATCGGGGTGGGAGAGTTCGGGATAACAAGAGCGATTCCCTCACTAATGCCGGCCGCATCTAAGTAGCGAGCAACTTGCTCGTACAGTGACGCTGGGCCTCGGCTATAGCCAGCACCCTTGACTTCTACAATCAGCTTTTCACTCCCGCGGGTAACTAGAAGGTCAATGCGCATTCTGCCGCCCTCCCCTATAGGTACTTCAGAAGCGACAGTGAGCTCCGGCGCCACCGTCGATAAGAACCCCATCAATGATCCGACGTGTTGAGCCTCACTACCGCGGCCGGTGACATGCTCGGTCAGGTCAGACTCGCAGAAGTTGGTAAAGAGAGCAGCGACGTACTCCTGCAGGTCGTCTTTGTGAGCTTCCCGATGTACTAAGAGTTGCTCGCGATGCTTAGCAGCCTCCGCCTGCGACCTTCGCTTTGCCAGCTCTTCGGAAATCTGATCGACAAGTAACGAAGCAAAGGCACTTACCGTGACAATTGCGAGGAACGCTTCACTTTCATCGAAGTCGAGTTTGTAGTCGTGCGTCGAGGGATTCCGCCATTCCGTTCGATATGTTCTTAACTGCGCAAGAACCCTAGGTCGAAAAACTCCTTCTTTCTCGAGGTAATGAACCGCCCCGGGTTTTGAGGAGGCTCAAATCTCTGAGAGGATTGAGCCATGAAGAAGTCGAACAAGTTCTCACCGGAAGTGCGGGAGCGAGCGGTAAGGATGGTGCAGGAGCACAAGGGGG
>JAKFCC010000112.1:0-2316 GCA_036676795.1 Gemmatimonadota bacterium | reverse complement strand
GCGCTCGGTCGGGGCGCCGAACGAAAAGCCTTCCAGCACCGCCTTCTGCACCGCTTCAACCACGGCCGGATGACCATGCCCAAGGATCATGGGACCCCAGGAGCCGATGTAGTCGATGTGGCGCTTTCCATTGGCGTCCCAGAAGTACGCGCCCTGTGCGCGCGCAACGAAACGCGGCGTGCCGCCGACAGCGCGGAAAGCGCGCACGGGCGAATTCACGCCACCGGGAATGAGTTGCTTTGCGCGCTCGAAGAGCTGCTCGTTGCGATCAGTGCTTGGTGTCATGGGCGGGCATGTCGAAGACCTGGAGGGCCTGCGCTTCTTCCTCGGTAAGGGGTTCGGTTTCGCCTTCGGGCTGAGCCCAGAACAGGCGGTCGGGTACGACGTTGCCCATGCCCGGGCGGAAGCCCGCGTCGAGGCAACGATCGAGATAGCTGAGCGACTCGGTGGCGGCCGCGGCGAGGTCGGTGCCGCTCGCCACCAGCGCGGCGAGCGCGGCAGAGAGCGTGTCGCCTGCACCCTCGAACACGGCTTCGAAGCGCTCGAATTTTTCGCTGCACAACACGGCCTGCGGCGTGGCAAGCACGTTGTCGATGAACTGCTCCGGCAGCGGAATGCCCGTGACCAATGTATAGGGCACGCCCATCTCCGATGCGGCCTTCGCGATGTCGCGTCCTGTGGGGCTGCGATCGCTGCTCCAGTCAGGCAGGAGCCAGCGCCACAGCGTGCTGTGGTTTCCTACCAACACGGTTGTCTGAGGCAGCATCAACTCTCGGAACGCATCGAGGTAAAGATCTATCTGGCCTTCGTCCCACCACGAGAGATTGGGCATGTAGGCTACCAACGGTACTTCCGCATAGTCCGCGGCAATTTCCGCGATGGTGCTGATCGCTTCGGGGCTGCCGACGAAACCCACCTTGATCACCTGCACGGCGACGTCTTCCAGGATTGCGCGAGCTTGCTCCGCGATCACGTCCTCATCGAAAGCGAAATGATCGAACACCTCCGCGGTGTCTCTCGCATAGGCGCCTGTAACAACGGGCAGCGCGTGCGCGCCCACCGATGCGATCGCAGTTACATCCGCGGCAAGGCCGCCGGCACCGCTCGGGTCGCTGGCGTTGAACACCATCACGCATGCAGGGTTCGCGTCGTCGTCTTCCTGCTCGGGGTATACGTTGGTCTCGGGGGGATTGGGGTTAGTCATAGGCCAGAATCCTCCAGCCATTGAGGGCTGTGTGGCAGTGCGGCGAAGGGCCTCGATACAATCGTTGCATTCTATTCGAAGGCCCTTTAAGCTGTGACCGATACGAAAACTTGGATGTGTCTGATTTGCGGGTGGATATACGACGAAGCGGCCGGAGCCCCCGATCATGGCATCGCACCGGGGACCCCATGGTCCCAGGTTCCGATGAACTGGACTTGCCCCGAATGCGGTGCCCGCAAGGAAGATTTTGAGATGGTACAAATTTAGAGGGCGATGCTTGTTACATCTTAGGATGATGCCGCCCCCGATGCAGTTACAAATGAGGAGCAGCGTCAAGTGAGCACGACTGGGTTCAAGGTGCTGGTGATCGACGACAGCAATACCATCCGGCGCAGTGCGGAGATTTTCCTGAAGCAGGGCGGCCACGATGTTCTCTTGGCCGAAGACGGGTTCGACGCGTTGGCGAAAGTCAACGACTACCAGCCCAACCTGATCTTCTGCGACATCCTCATGCCCCGCCTCGATGGCTACCAAACCTGCGCGATCATCAAGCGCAACGCCAAATTTGCGTCCGTACCGGTGGTGATGCTCTCATCCAAGGACGGCGTGTTCGACAAGGCGCGCGGGCGCATGGTGGGCTCGCAGGACTACCTGACCAAACCGTTTACCAAGGACCAGCTGTTGCAGACGGTGCAGCAGTTCGGTGCCGCAAAAGAAGGAGTGATGTGATGGCTATAAAAAAAGTCCTCGTTGTGGATGATTCCAAGACCGAGTTGATGTTCATGACGGACCTGTTGCAAAAGAACGGCTTCGCCGTGAAGACCGCCGAGAACGCCGAAGACGCGTTCCGCCGCCTGGCCGAGGAAAAGCCCGACCTGATCCTGATGGACGTCGTGATGCCGGGCCAGAACGGCTTCCAGCTCACGCGCGCCATCACCCGCGATCCTCTTTACGCCGACGTGCCGATCATCATGTGCACCAGCAAGAACCAGGAAACCGACCGGGTCTGGGGCATGCGGCAGGGCGCGCGCGACTACATCACCAAGCCGGTGGATGCCGACGAGCTCATGGCCAAGATCAAGGCCCTGAGCTGACACCCACAGCGGCAGACA
>JAKFCC010000111.1:0-1818 GCA_036676795.1 Gemmatimonadota bacterium | reverse complement strand
GTGCCATAGCAACCAGAATCACCGATTGCGCCTGAGTGGGCCTCCGACGGCCTCCTGGACACTGAGAAAATCCCCCGCCAGTTGATTGCCATCACTCACTACGTTTTTACACAGTCTGGGCCGATATCTGCCGGTAACCACCATCCGCTACAAGTCGACTCCGGCCTATCACGAATGGCAGAAGTCGCCCAATGCAGACAAAGAACATCACGCTCCCGTAGTTTTCCCATAGCGAAAGGCTTACACGCATTGGCTGCGATATCCTCTGTTGAGGCTTCGCCATTGAACCTAACCTACATACATCAACTGAAGCGCAGGACGCGCTCAGGATCACGGATGATCGACCATCGCCTGGAAGGCTGCTGACAGGATGTCGGAATGGTCTTTAAAAAACCCGCTTCGGCGGGTTTTTTGTTTTCCTCTCAAAAAGGCCAGTTGATTTTGGCGCCTCTTGGACTTCCGCTCCTGGCCGGTTTCCGCCGGTCGCAGCTGACTGGTTCAGGTCGCCTCCAGCCGGTCAGAGCCGGTCAGGTGGTTCCCTGGAATCAAGGGGGACAATCAACGCGGCCCCGGTGTTTTTCACGTTACCCACGGCCTTGTCGACCTGGTACCACTCGAATGCCTCGGACTGAAGGCCCAGCTCCCGCACGATCTGTTCGGCCCGCTGCGAAGTTGTGTTCGGGTCGATCCACTCGCGGGCCAAGTCCGCTGGTAGCACCACTGGCCGGCGGTCGTGGATATCCAGCAGGCCGCCCTGGGCGTCGGCGGTGAGGATCACGAACCCATCGTCCTCGCGAACCTCGCTGCCGGCGTGCGGGAGCTGGCCGATGGCGGCGAAGAACATCGGCTCACTGCTGTGTAGGCGGATGAAGTAGGGCTGCTTGTGCTTGTTGTTCGGATCGGTTTCGTCCTTCACCCACTCATACCAGCCATCAGCGGCGACCAGCGCGCGGTGCGGCCATATCTGCTTGAAGAACTTGCCGCTCGCTACCGTCTCGACACGGGCGTTGATCGGCGCCGGCATCTTCCCCTTCTTCGCCCAGTGCGGTGCCCACCCCCATTTCACTGCGGCGATAGTAAGGCCGCCTCCCTCCGCGTGTAGCAGTTGCACGTTGGTCTGTGGCGCCACGTTGTAGCGCTTGATCGGCAGGTTGTCGTAGCCGCCGATCACCTCCTGCTCGCTGTTCAGCTCGCGCAGGTAATCCGCCATCCCCTGATACTGGGCAAATCGTCCGCACATGACCGTCCGCTCGTCATCGTCTTGATTAATTTGATTGTAGGCTGGCTGGCTTGTTCTGTACTGTATATGCATACAGCGCAATTACAGGTGCACCATGTCCTGCACGATTCTCGGGCCACTGAGCAGCAGCTCCGTGACCCTGCCTTTCTATTCCTTCCGCGTTCCGGCCGGGTTCCCCTCGCCGGCGCAGGATCACATCGAATCCGAGATATCCCTCGACGAGCTGCTCGACCTCCGTGCGCCGCATATGTACCTGGTGCGCATCATCGGCGACAGCATGATCGACGCGGGGCTGTTCGATGGCGACCTGGCAATCGTCAATAAAGCGATAGAGGGGCGGCCTGGCCTAATCGTCATCGCCGCGCTCAACGGCGATACCTTGGTCAAGCGCTTGGCCAAGGAAGGCGAACAGATCATTCTGCGGCCCGAGAACGAGGCCTACGCGCCGCGCTACGTACTCGAAGGGGATGAGCTACTGATCTGGGGCGTGGTCACTCACAGCGTGCACTGCCATGCCCCAGGCTGAGTCGGCAATTGCCCTGATCGACTGCAACTCGTTCTACGCCAGTTGCGAGCGG
>JAKFCC010000110.1:0-3266 GCA_036676795.1 Gemmatimonadota bacterium | reverse complement strand
CGTTAGCGCAATACCTCATAAGTCCAAGCACCGCGACAGCAGCAACGTTTGTTAGGGTCATGCCGGTCCAGTCCGGCCACATAGCAGATCAACCATACTGCCTGCAACATTTTCTGTTGAGGCGAAACCGCGCGGCACTGTTATGAATTTGGTAATCCACGTTCTGCTGCAAGTACATCTAATAGTGGCCACTCACACCGGATTTTGACTACGTTCTTGACACCTCGTCGACGAAACACTTAACCTATCTACCCTCCCCTCGCCGGCCACCGTCCCCGCCTACCGTGATCCAGATGGCATCTCCCAATCTCCGCCGTTGGAACCTCCATTGCGTTGCCGTTCTTGCGGCGATGTCGCTTGTGGGTTGCGCGCCGCACGTGCGACAGACCGTCCTCGCTGCGCCGGCGATCGGTTTCGACCGAATCCAGTGGTATGCCAGGCTGTCGCATCTCGCCTATGAGTCGGACAGCGCGTTGCGCGCCGTGCATCCGACCGCCGTCGTCCTGGAGCTGCCGACAGTCGGCGGCCGCATCGTGTTGTTGACTGATCACACGACGAAAACACATTACATCGCCCTGCGTGGGACCGCGAACCGCACTGATGATGTCATCGACATCGAGTACTCCAAGGTCAGACAGGACCTCGCACCGGTGGAACTGCATCGCGGGTTCGAGAAAACTGCGGTCGTGGCGTATGACTCCCTGCGCAGTCGAGTGATGCCTGGGTATCGTGTCAATCTCACCGGGCATTCACTCGGAGCCGCTGTGGCGGTGATTCTGGGGATGTACTTTCACGAGCAGGGTATCACAGTAGGCGAGATGGTAACCTTCGGACAGCCCAAGGTCACGAATGGCGAGGGCGTTCGGAGGTATGCCACCCTGCCTCTGCTCCGGGTCGTCGACTGCCGAGATCCTTTTCCACTCGTTCCGCCGCTCACTGTGCTGTCAGTCGTTCATGGACCCTATCGTCACTTCGGCGCTGAATTGATCCTTGCCGACGGGCCGCATTACATCCTGCTCGATGAGCACGACTCCGAGCGATTCGCCGTGACTTCTTTCTGGCTCTCGCTACCGCACATAGCGGTGAGCGACCACTTCATGCCATCCTACCTGGCACGCATTGGCGAAAAGCTTCAGCGGTCGGAACAGGTGCGGTATAGTGACCGAAACAAGTATGCCTGCACTTCCATCGCTCAGGCCCCTACCCCCTGAGCGACGGCGAGAGTCAATCTCGCCCTACAGTTGCTTCAAGTACTCCAGTAACGCGAGGCGCTGACTCTGTGTGAGCGCCGTTCCGTATTCGTGTCCCGTATTCCGGTTGCCGATGCTGTCGGCACGAAAGGTCCAGATCGGAGTAGAGACCGTTGTCGTGTAGCCGACCTTTACGGGATCGTATTCGCGGTGCCCGATCGGAAAGGTCTTGGGTCGCTGCGCAGCGGGCAGCAGCAGATCGTAAAGCGTCGGCACTGAGCCGTTGTGCAGGTAGGGCGCACTGGCCCAGATAGAGGCTAGCGGTCGCGCCACGTAAACCGGTCGCGTGAACCATTGTGGCGTCACCCCCCATTCGAGTTCTGCCTGTTCGGCGGGGGAGGTTCGGTTGTTGACGAACGCGGCCTTCTTGATGTTGCGCAGGATCGGAACGACGGCATCGGTGAAGGAGCGACTCCCCACCGGGGTGTTGAAGTTGTCCGACCGCGCGGGGTCAGTCCCCATCTCCCTGGCGGTGGACAGCCGTGAGGGCATGGAATCGGTGATCGAACCGTGGCAACCGGCGCACTCGCGCTTGAACAGCGTTTCTCCTGTCGCCGCCTTCGTCTTGTCGATGGCGCCGAACACCGCTACGGGCCAGGCCGGTGGTGTAATCTGACGCGCCAGCGTCTCCAGCCGGTGGATGTTCTTGATATCGAGAGTTGAGGTAAAGTGCTCCTTGTCGAACAGGGCACCGGTACCGATAGCCTGGCCAATGTTGCGCTCGAGCACCGAGTTGGTGTTGCCATCCCAATGCAGCCAGCCGAACTTCGCAAAGCCCCACACCGAGGGATAACTCACAGGCGAGGTAACGGCGATCTGGTCGTTCGGAAAGAGGAGATTGCGCGCCGTGATGAACGCGTCTACGCGACCGAAGCCGGGGTCCGTGAAAACCGCCGCCGCCCCGCCGGTCCTGGCTTTAGTCATGTTCATAACGAACTCAAGCCGGTCCCTCAGGAGTCGATAGGTTACTACGACGTCGTGCAGGGCGTAGGGGAGAATCTCGGCCTTGACCAGTGCGTCCGCACCAAGTGCATGAAGGCGACTCCCCGGCTCGATCGTTCCTTGCGGGATCGCGTCGCGCGCGCGCTCTGCGCCCTTTGCACCGCGCCATTCGATCGGAAGTATCGCGTGGTGCGCGGTGTCATGTTTCGCGAGGATCACGCCATTTCCGAGATCGCGAGCGGGAACGCGCGCTTCCGCGTCGAGAGCGGCATGTACGCTGCGCGAGAAGTCCGCCCCGAACCCACCACCCTTTTCGAGTTGCGGCAGGAGCGTCAGGACCTCGCCAACCTTCGCGCCGCCGGTGCCGTGCAGTCCGGCCAGGTGAGGGTTCGACGGCTCGTGAGTTGTGCGCAGTCGGTGGATGAATGCAAGGAAACGTGTGCGGTCGGAGAGCGTCTGCCCGATCGACTCCCCCAGGTCCTTCTGGTACAGATGGGCGTTGAACAAACCAGGCGCACCGTCGATGCGCATGGTCGTGCCCTTGTAAGTGATCTCGTTCACGTGGCATGCAGCGCAGTTGATGCCGGTCATCTTGACGCCGAACATTCGCATGTCGCGCGTTTCACCAACGCTGATTCCTACAGGAACACCGTCGGCGTTGGCAGGATCGGCGATGAGTCCGAAGCGCTCACTCTGTTCGAGGAACGGCTTGCCTGTTTGCTTACTCTCCAGCGCCTTAACCCAGGAGAGTGGAAAAAGCTCGCTTCCCTCAACGAGGTGGTACAGCTCCTGCCGCTCGGCGGCGTTGAGGCCGTTGGTGAACGCCGACGTTTCGGTGGCTTTTGACCTGTCGCTTGATGGAGTGTCAGTGTTCGTGCAGCCGATGAACAGAGACGTCGCCGACGCGAGAAGAAGTGCGGAGGCACGGGTGGTTAGCGGTATCGTTAGCACGCTCGTTATCGCCTGAGAGGGTGGGCTTGAAATGCGGCCAAGCTGCGGAATTTTGCGACGCAATTATAGATCTGCACGAACTTCCGTGCAAGTGACTGTGCATGTATCGCGTGGGGCGTCGGG
>JAKFCC010000109.1:0-6731 GCA_036676795.1 Gemmatimonadota bacterium | reverse complement strand
CGGCGGAGCGACTGCGCATACTGAGGTGAGCGGTGTGGCGCATTACGCGGTCGAAAACGACGATGCATGCCTGGCCAAGCTGAGAGACCTGATCGAACGCCTCCCGCGGGAAGTACCGCAGCGTGAAACCGAGGCCCGCAACACGAGAGAGCATCGCGCGGGGAAAGCTGTTGCGGAGAAGTTGTACGACATCCTGCCGGCCGATCACCGCATGTCATACGACATGCATTCGCTGCTGTCGGCCTTTCTGGACGAGGGAAAACTCGATGAGTTTCAGCCGGCACTGGCAAAGGAGATGATATGCGGCGATGCCTGCATCGCCGGCATTCCAGTGGGAATCATCGCGAACCAGCGCGGGCTCATCAAAGGCCGACCCGGTGAGAAGCCGCGCTTCGGTGGAATCCTGTACACGGAGAGCGCCGACAAGGTCGCGTACTTCATAGACAGGTGCGACAAGGCGAAGCTGCCGATCCTGTTCGTGCAGGATGTATCCGGCTTCATGGTCGGTGCCGAAGCGGAGCATTCCGGAATCATCCGGGCGGGAGCGCGCTTCGTTGAAGCAATGGCGACGACACGTGTGCCCAAGATCGTGCTCACCATCAATCACGCATCGGGCGCCGGTTACTACGCAATGGCGGGCCAGGGCTTCGATCCCGATTTCATCTTCAGCTGGCCCACGGGACGCATGGGTGTCATGGAAGGCGAGTCGGCAATCCAGGCAGTGCACGGGCCGGCCATCGAGGAAGCACGAAAGAAGGGCGGAGATGTGCCGCCTGAAGTGAAGAAATCGGTCGACAGCATGCGCGAGGACTACGAACATCAGCTCGATGCGAAGTATGCGGGCGCGCGCGGCTATGTGGACACAATCATCTATCCTGAAAACACACGCGAGATGCTCGCGTTCGCTCTGCGCGCGTCACTGCAGAATCCGGGACCTCATCTGGGTCCCTTTGTACTGCCGCCGCACCTTGGAGAAAGTTCGTGAAGGAAATCGTTCGTGTAGCGTCGGGACAGGGCTTCTGGGGTGACTCACTGGAGGCACCGCGTCAGCAGGTAGAAGGTGGGGATGTGGACTACCTCATGCTGGACTACCTCGCAGAAGTCACAATGTCCATTCTCCAGAAGCAGAAAGAGCGCGACCCGAAAATGGGTTACGCGCGTGACTTCGTGGGCGCCATAGACAGCGTGCTGGCTGCGGTCGCCAACAAGGGCGTCAAGGTCATCGCGAACGCGGGGGGCGTCAATCCGCCGGCGTGCGCTGAGGCCATCGTCGCGCTCGCGAAAGAGCGCGGCTTCGGTGAGAAGATCAAGGTGGCGGTGGTCACAGGTGACGACCTGCTCTCGCGAATCGACGAGCTGATAGACGCGGGCAATCCGCTCGAGAACATGGACACCGGCGAACCACTTTCGACGATTCGCGACCGGGTGATGTCGGCGAATGCGTATATCGGATCCGGTCCCATCGTCGAGGCCCTGCGCCAGGGCGCCAACATTGTCATCACGGGGCGCTCGACCGATACGGCGCTGACGATGGCACCGCTTCGTTACGAGTTCGAGTGGAGCGAGACAGACTACGACCGTCTCGCCTCCGGAATCGTGGCGGGGCACATTCTCGAGTGCGGGGCGCAGAGCTCCGGCGGCAACTGCCTCATTGATTGGCAGACAATTCCTGACATGGCCAATGTCGGCTATCCGATCGCCGAAGCGCGGGTAGATGGTTCCTTCGTGATCACCAAGCATGCTGGCACGGGTGGACGGGTATCTGTGCCGAGCGTGACGGAACAGCTGGTGTATGAAATGGGTGATCCGCACAGGTATATCACTCCCGATGTGATTGCGGACTTCAGCACTATCCAGCTCAGGCAGGATGGCGAGAACCGTGTACAGGTGTCTGGCGTGAAGGGAAGCGCGCCCACACCCACTCTCAAGGTTTCGATTGCCTACAGGGCGGGATACAAGGCAGTTGGCACGCTCGTTTACTCATGGCCCGACGCGCTCGCGAAAGCGAAGATGGCCGACAGGATTCTGCGTGAGCGGCTCGACGGGCTTGGCCTGAAGTTCGACAAGATTCTCACCGAGTTCGTGGGAGTTTCCTCTACGCATGGAACGCTTTCGGCGAGGTCGGCCGAAGAGCTGCGCGATATACCCGAAGTGCAGCTCAGAGTCGGCGTGCGCGGCGAAGACAGAAAGGCGGTCGAGCGCTTTACGAGAGAAATTGCCCCGCTCGTTCTCAACGGGCCGCCGAGCGTTACCGGATTTGCCGGTGGTCGCCCGAAAGTCGAGGAGATCGTAGCCTACTGGCCCGCGCTCATCGACAAGCGCGTCGTCACCACGGAAGTGAGGATTGTCGGATGAAGGTGCGGCTCGTAGACATTGCGCATGCGCGCTCGGGCGACAAGGGAGACACCGCCAACGTCGGGCTGATTGCGTACAAGCCTGAGTGGTATGAAGTGCTCGCGAAGTATGTAACCCGGGAACGCGTGGCAGAACATTTCCAGGGTGCGATAGAAGGTGATGTGGATCGCTTCGAGATTCCCAATCTGCGCGCGCTCAATTTCCTGCTGCACGGTGCGCTCGACGGTGGTGGAACGCTCTCGCTCAAGACTGATGCGCAGGGAAAGGTGTATTCCACCGCGCTGCTCCGGATGTATATCGATGTTCCCGATGACGAAGCGAAACGACTTGGACTTCCATCCACCAGCGTAACTCGATGACACCCCTGACGACGGTCAAGACCACTCTCGTTCTGATCGCCGCGATCCTGTTCGCGCTCAGCATAAGAAATGAAAACGAGGTACTGCGGCTCACCGCCATAGGGTTTCTGGTTGCGGCGGTGCTTCTTCGATTTGTGGGAAGAGCCCGGTAAATCTCAGTCTGGCTACGCGGGCAATGACCCTGAAATAATGTGCGGCCTGCGGCCGCGAGTGCGCGGAGGCACGGGGTTCACGGAGAAATGCGAATTCATTGCTAAAGGCATTAACGCCTTCGGTGCGTCAGCTTCTCCCATCAAAATGCAGTTTCCGCGACCTCCGTCCCCCCGTGATCTCGCCGCCGCAGGCGGCACCATTATTTCCCCATAAATGCGGCAGTAGCCTTCAAGGGAATTAGATTGAGAACTTGACCAGTCTCTCGATCGCAGACGCCCGCGCAGCGCTAAAGACGAACTTCGGCTATGACGCCTTCCGGGCGGGACAGGAGCGCGCTGTCGAGTCTGTTCTTGAAGGCGCGGACACCCTTGTCGTCCTGCCGACCGGAGGCGGGAAGTCGCTCTGCTTCCAGGTGCCAGCGCTGATGCTCCCGGGTCTGACAGTGGTGCTGTCCCCACTGATCTCTCTAATGAAAGACCAGGTGGACACCCTTACCCGCAGGGGACTCCCCGCGGCGTTCATCAACAGCACGCTCTCCAGCAACGACGTGCAGGACCGGCTGGCTCGCGCTGCGAATGGTGATATCAAGCTTCTCTACATGGCACCGGAGCGATTCGATTCGCCCGGTACCGCCGAGCGGCTCCGACGGATCGGCGTCTCGCTGCTGGCCGTGGACGAGGCACACTGCATCAGCCAGTGGGGGCACGATTTCAGGCCGAGCTACCTGCGTGTGAGCAAGGTGCGCTCGGATCTGGGAAATCCTCCAACCATCGCGCTCACCGCGACAGCAACGCCGGAAGTGCGAACTGACATCGCGCACCAGCTCAGGCTGCGCGAACCAAGAGTGATCATCACGGGATTCGACCGGATCAATCTTACCTATCACGTTCTTCCGGCCAGGAATGACGCCGAGAAGGATGCGCTGCTTATCGAGACGCTGAAGAAGAATGAAGGACTGGCCGTTGTATACGCGGCCACGCGCAAGACGGTCGAACGGGTGACCGCGATTCTTCAGAAGGCAAAGGTGAATGCGACTGCATACCACGCCGGCCTGGACGACAAGCGCCGCCGCGAGGTACAGGACGCTTTCATGAACGAGCGGGTGCGTGCAATCGTCGCGACTAATGCGTTTGGAATGGGAATCGACAAGCCCAATGTCCGGCTTGTGGTGCACCATTCAATGCCGGGAACGCTGGAGGCGTACTATCAGGAAGCGGGAAGAGCGGGGCGGGACGGTCTGCCGGCGAATGTATTTCTCCTGCACTCCTTTCCGGATCGTTTCACCCACGAGTTCTTCATCAAGGGCGCGTATCCCGAGAAGAAGGAGGTGGCGAAAGTCTACAACCGTCTCCGCCAGCTCGCGGAGGACGACGGCACCATCAACATCGACATGGAGAACCTGCCCGGCGCGATCGGGGGGAAGGCCAGCCCGCGTGAGATCGAGTCTGCGCTGAGAATTCTCACTGTGAGTGGTGCCGTGGGCGGTGTGGACCCGAATGCATCGGTGGTGCGTGTGCGCCTTCTCGCCACGCCTGCCCGGATCAAGCGGGAGCTCGGCCCCGGCGACGCGCAGGAGCTGGGACTGCTTCGCATGCTCTGGCGCACCTGGGGTCACCGGTTTCACGACGGTGTGCTCATGTCCTTCGATGCACTGCCGCCGGGTCTCGCCGGCGCCTCGAGGGTAATTCCGATTCTGGATTCACTCCAGAACAGACAGATCCTCGTCTGGGAACGGATTGGTGAGGGGTTTCGGGTGAATGACGCCACGACGCCATTCCATCAGCTGAACATCGACTGGAAGACAATCGACAAGCGGCGCGCAAGCGAGCTCTCGAAACTTCAGATGGTACAGCTGTACGCATATACCAAGACATGCAGGCGCGGATTTGTGCTCAAGTATTTCGGCGATCCGGCGGCCCGTCCGAGTTGTGGAGCGTGCGACAGATGTCTGGGCATCGTGCACGAACCAGCTGACGTGCAGGAGCTTGGAGTTCCGAAACCGTCGGGCAGAAAAGGGAAGAAGTCCAAGGGCATTCGCGAACGCGTGAGGCAGGTATTCAGCGCAGGCGATGATCCGGACAGCGAGCGCGTTGCGGTGGCGCTGCGCAGCATGCGGACCCAGATCGCCAAGGCCGACAAGGTGCCGCCCTATGTGGTGTTCTCCGACAAGACACTGGCTGAGCTCTGTTCCGTCCGCCCGCGTTCGGAGCGTCAGCTGCTCGAGATTAGCGGAATCGGGCCGATGAAGCTGGAGAAGTACGGGAAGCAGATTCTCAATGCGATTCGCGGGTCGGAGTCAACGGAAGCCGCGTAACTGGCTACGCTACACGTATCCGGAAAGAATGTGCGGCCTTTGGCCGCGAGGGCACGGAGGAACGGAGGCACGTAGAACTGATTTTGATGGGAAATGCGTGCGCACCGAAGGGTCAGTGTTTTAGCCAAAGAAGTGCAGTCCTCTGTGCCTCCAAACCCCCGTGATCTCGCCGCCGAAGGCGGCCCATTATTTCCCCGTAAGTCCGCCAGTAACCGCCTCGAAAGATTAACTTTACCGCATGGACGATTCATTTCTTTTCTCTGAACAAAACCTCGCGGTCCGCAGCATGGTCCGTGAATTCGCGCGTGATGAAGTCGCGCCTATTGCCAGGAAGTTCGACGATTCCGGCGAATTCCCCTGGGAAACGGTCAACAAGATGGCCGATCTTGGACTGCTCGGCATGCCGTGGCCCGAAGAACTTGGCGGAGCCGGCGTTGACCTGATCAGCTACATCATGGTTATCCACGAGATGGCAAAAGTGGATGCATCCCATGCGATAACGATCTCCGCCCACACAACGCTTGGCACTTCGCCGATTTTCAACTTCGGAACAGATGCACAGAAGCAGCGTTTTGTCCCGCTTCTCGCTTCCGGCAAAGTTCTCGGCGGATTCGGCCTTACGGAACCAGGCGCAGGCAGTGATGCAGCAGGCACACAGACGACTGCCGAGAAGAAGGACGGACGCTACGTCCTTAACGGATCGAAGATTTTTATCACGAATGGCGGAGTCGGAGAGATTTTCGTCGTCACCGCGGTAACGAACCCGGGCAAGGGAACGAAGGGGATCAGCTCGTTCATCCTTACCAAGGAATCCACCAACGGGCAGGCACCCTCTCTTCCAGCAATGCCGGGATTCACCTCGGGCAAGAAGGAAGACAAGCTCGGCTGGCGCGCTTCGGACACTCGCGAGCTGATCTTCCAGGATGTGGAAGTCCCCGAGGAAAACAGGCTGGGCGAAGAGGGCATGGGGTTCATCAATTTCATGCAGACGCTGGATGCGGGGCGGATCGGGCTTGCCGCGCTCTCACTCGGCCTGGCTGAAGGCGCGTTCGAGCAGGCGCTCAAGTATTCCACTATGCGAAAGCAGTTCGGGCAGGCCATCTCGAACTTTCAGGGAATCCAGTTCCAGCTCTCTGACATGGCGACGGAGATCGAAGCCGGCAAGCATCTCGTTTACCATGCCGCCTGGCTCGCACAGAACAAGAAGCCGTTCACCAAGGAAGCAGCGATTGCAAAGCTGTTCTGCTCCGAGCTGGCGATGCGGGCCACGATCAAGGCGGTCCAGATTCACGGTGGATACGGTTATACAAAGGACTACCCTGTCGAGCGCATGATGCGGGACGCAAAGATCTGCGAGATCGGCGAAGGCACTTCCGAGATCCAGCGGATAGTGATTGCGAGGGAACTGCTCCGCGAGATCGCAGATTGACCTACTCCGAGTGGGCAAAGAAGCTGCGGCTGCCGCTCGGTTTCCTGCTGGGTGGCGCGTATCTCATACTGGCCCGTCCAACGCTGATGAGTCTCGCCCTCGGGATCCCGGTCGCGTTTGT
>JAKFCC010000108.1:0-4072 GCA_036676795.1 Gemmatimonadota bacterium | reverse complement strand
GCAGAGCGGCGCGCTGTTTGTCCGCCTCGGCCGTGACCGTCGCCAGCGCAGCCTCGGCGGCCTTGCGCTGCGTCACCAGGTCTTCCGCCGCCGACATCAACTCAAGCACCTGGTCGTCGAGCGCCGCCTTGGACGCCTGCGCGACCTCGATCTCGTGATTGAGCGCGTGAAATTCCTGATTGGTCTTGACCGCCGCCTTGTGGTCTTCGAACTTGGCCATGCGGCTATCAATGAGCGCGGTTTCCTTTTCCAGGGCGCGACGCGAGGCTTCGTTCTGGGTCAATCTGGCCGTGATGCCGTCCACAATCGCCTTTGAGTCGGCGACGGTCTTGTCGAGCGCCTTTTCAAGCGCCGGCATCTCGGCGATCCGTTTGCGAGCCGCATCCGCCGCAGTGTCCAGCGCCTGCAGCGCAATCAGAGATGTCAGAGCCTCAAGCATGAGTCGTCATTATAGGTCGTCGGCGTCATCGGGGCGGTGGGGTGCGCAACCAGGACTTGATCCTCGCCTCCCAAAGCCGCTGCGCCCCCGAGCCGGTCCCGAACATGGTTTGCCTGTCGTAGCTGCGCTGCAGTTCGAGGTCGCGGGCCTGGAAGTCAGCCACCAATTTCGTGAAGGCGGCATTGCCGTCGGCGCATCCCAGGTCGAGCGAGGCCAGTGCTGCGCGCAATCGCCGCGCCGTCACCTCCGCCAGGTCGAAGTGGCCCTGCTCGTGCGCCAGGATCTGCGCGTTGCGTTGCCTGGGTTTAATCCAGGATTGATCGGGAAGAAACCGGACGGTGACGCGGAATGCCGGCCCGTCTGCTTCGCAGAAGGTACGCGCCTGGATTTCGTAGGCCGTCAGTGCGGCGCCTTTGGAACCCGCATCGGGCGGCGCCAGAAAATCGTCCCACACGAGCGGGCGCTGTTCCGTCCAATCCCGGGGCGCAGACTTCAACTGTCCGCGGTCGGCCTGGGCGGCAAGGCACACAGGCACCACAGCAACGGCAGTCGCCAAAAGAAGCGTGTGCAGGCGCGCTGTGGACATGGGAAACCCGAAAACAGTGTAGCCCCAGCGATACGTACTGCAAAAGGCCGCTCCCGATTCCCGATTCCCGATTCCCGATTCCCGATTCCCGATTCCCGATTTCAGATTTCAGATTTTCGATTAATTGGTGGGCCCTCCAGGACTCGAACCTGGAACCAACCGGTTATGAGCCGGTAGCTCTAACCATTGAGCTAAGGGCCCCATGGGACGCCTTCGGCGCCGTTATGGGGGATGGAGGATGGGGAATGGAGAATGGAGTGATTTACATCCTCCATCCTCCATCCTCATTCCTCCATAACAATCGTCAGCGCCCTAGCGTCCTTCCAGGAACGGCTTCAGGCGGCGCGACCGCGACGGATGGCGCAGCTTGCGGAGCGCCTTTGCCTCTATCTGACGGATCCGCTCGCGGGTGACGGCGAAACTCTGGCCGACTTCCTCGAGCGTGTGTTCGGAACCTTCGCCCACACCAAAGCGCATCTTGATCACGCGCTCTTCACGCGGCGTCAGCGTGCGCAGCACGGAGTCGGTCTGTTCCTTCAGGTTCAGGTTGATCACCGACTCGGCGGGGGAGAGGACGTTTGTATCGGGGATGAAGTCCCCAAGATGTGAATCTTCCTCTTCGCCAATCGGTGTCTCGAGCGAAATGGGTTCCTGCGCGATCTTCAGGACCTTCCGGACCTTTGACACGGGGATGTCCATGCGCTGTGCGATCTCTTCCGAGGTAGGCTCGCGGCCGAGTTCCTGCACCAGCGCGCGCGACGTACGGATGAGTTTGTTGATCGTCTCGATCATGTGGACCGGGATGCGGATCGTGCGCGCCTGGTCGGCGATGGCGCGGGTGATCGCCTGGCGGATCCACCACGTCGCGTACGTCGAGAACTTGTAGCCGCGGCGGTACTCGAATTTGTCGACGGCCTTCATCAGGCCGATGTTGCCTTCCTGAATCAGGTCGAGGAACTGCAGGCCGCGGTTCGTGTACTTCTTCGCGATGGAGACGACGAGGCGGAGGTTGGCTTCGACCAGTTCCTTCTTCGCCTGCTCGGCCTGCGCTTCACCCTCAAGGATCGTCCGCAGCATCGAGGTCAGGTCTTCAGCCGGCTGTTCCAGCTTGGAGGCCATGACCTTGATTTCCTTCTTCAGCTCGTCCTTGTGCTTCAGAAGGATCTTTTTCTCCTCTTCCCGGAGCTTCTTCTTGCTCTTCGGGTCGAGCTTTTGGTCGATCTGGCGGACTTCGCGCTGCTTCCAGTTGATGTCTTCGACCGCCGATTTGAGGCCGTCGATGAGGCGGCGCTTCACCATCTCGGTGAATTCGATCTTGCGGATGGCGATGGTCACGGCCACCTTGGCGCGCCGGATCTTCCAGCTGGCCTTGATGTACTTCTTCTTCTCGGTCTTCGGTGTCGCGCCGAACTTTTCTTCCGTCTTGACGACGTTTTCCTGCGCGATACGGACGGCATCGATCTGCTTCTCGAGCTGCTTGCGGCGGCGTTCGAGTTTTTCGTCCGTGATCTCTTCTTCGTTGAAGACCACCAGTTCGCGGATGGTGCGTTCGCCGCGCTTGAGCTGCTCGCCCATCTCGATGACCTCCTGGGTCACCTTCGGCGTACGCGAGATCAGCTTCATGACGGTGAGCTTGCCGCGTTCAATACGTTTTGCGATGGCGACTTCGCCCTCTCGGGTGAGGAGCGGGACGGTGCCCATCTCGCGCAGGTACATGCGGACCGGGTCGTTGGTCTTGTCGAGCACACCGGGCGTCAGGTCGAGGTCGCCCTGCGGCCCCTCGCCATCGTCGCTCGCCGGTTTTTCGTCGCGATAACTCTTCTCGGAGTCGACGATCTCGATGCCCGCGCTGCCAAGGGCGCTGAACAGGTCGTCAAGTTCTTCCGCCGAGGTCACGTCGGCCGGCAGGAGTTCGTTGATCTCCTCGTACAGGAGATACCCCTTCTCCTTGCCCATTGCCATTAACGCCCGGATTTCGTCGTACTTTTCCTCAATCGACAAGGTCCCTACTCCTTCAACGCTTCGAGCCGCTGCAGCAGCTCCAACTTCTTCGTCCACAATGCCGCGAGCCGCTGGTCGGTGTTCTCACCGGCTCGGGTTCCGGCCTGCAGCCGGTCAATTTCTTCCTGCACCTCGGCGCGTTCTCGTTCGAGACGACGACGCCTGAGGGCGTTCACACAGTCGGGCGGGGGCGCCGCGGCTTCCCGCCTGGCGGCGCGCCCTACAAGGGCCCGCTCACCTTCACTTAGACGCTCCCGCAGGAGGTCAGGTAACACCTCGGCCGGCATGTCGGCCAGGCTGCGGGCCAGTTCAAACACCGGCGCCGACACCAGACCAATCAGGTCGTCATCCTCCAGCTGCGCCAGCGCGGCCAGTCCTTCGACGGGCCGATGCACCAGCGCCCACAACAACCCCTGCTCGGCGTCCAGCATCCGCACAGAGCTGGGGAGCGCCACCGCGGGCGGCTCGACCTTCTTCTGTGCGGCCGCCTTCCGAATCTCGTCTCGCACCACCGCTTCGGTGATGCGGGCCTTGTGGGCCAGCCGGTCCGCAAACTGATCCCGCGCTGCGGCATCGGGGATCGTGGCGGCCACGGTCAACATCTGCCCGATAAACGCACGGCGGCCATCCGGCCGGTTCAAGTCCACACGTTCAGCCGCGCGGTCGAGCAGAAACTCCAGATACGAGCGGGATCCGGTGAGGCGCTCCACATACGCGCGCCCACCTTCGTTCCTGATGAACGTATCGGGGTCGCTGCCTTTGGGCAGCAGGGCCACATTGACCTGGAATCCTTCCGCGACCAACAACTCGGACGAGCGCGCCGCCGCCCCCTGTCCGGCCGCGTCCGGGTCAAAACTCAACACGATTTTCGGCGCAAACCGTTTCAGCAGGCGCGCCTGCGTCACGGTCAACGCCGTGCCGCTGGACGCCACCACCGGCTGAACCCCGGATTGCCACACTTGCGCCAGGTCGAAGTAGCCCTCAACCAGCACACAGTAATTGTGCTTCCGAATGGCCCCTTTCGTCACGTCCAACCCGTACAGGGT
>JAKFCC010000107.1:0-3847 GCA_036676795.1 Gemmatimonadota bacterium | reverse complement strand
AGCTGTTCCCGGCCGGAAAGATATTGCACCGGCCACCACTGGTCGCGATAGCCAAGTTGTGCGGCCGCGTGCAGGGTCCAATTTGGGTCAGTGAGGTGCGGTCGCGCGAGGGCACACAGGTCTGCCCTTCCCGCAGCGATTATCGCGTTCACCTGGTCGGCCTCGGTGATGTTGCCGACGGCAATGGTGGGTACCCTCCCTTCATTCCGGATGCGGTCGCTCAGCGGAGTCTGGAACATTCGTCCATACACAGGCCGCGCCTTCGCCGAAGTCTGTCCCGCGGAGACGTGGATTATGTCCGCTCCCGACGCGTGCAGAGTGCGCGCGATTTCCACCGACTCCTCAGCCGTGATCCCATCAGCCGTCCAGTCTGTCGCTGACACCCTGACGGAAATCGGCTTTTCACCCCATACCTTCCGCATCGCCCCAAGAACTTCCAGGGGAAAGCGAAGCCGGTTCTCGAGAGATCCGCCGTATTCGTCGGTGCGCCTGTTCGAGACAGGAGTGATGAAACTGGAAAGCAGGTATCCGTGGGCGCAATGCAGCTCGATCATGTCGAAGCCCGCGTCATCTGCCATGCGCGTGGCCTGGACGAACTGATCCCGCACTTCGTCCATGTCCTTGCGCGTCATTTCGCGCGGCACCTGCATTCCTTCGCGGAATGCAATTGGCGACGGGGCGATCGCCTTCCAGTTACGCTCATCGAGAGGTTCCTCGTTCCCCTCCCACATCAGCTTTGTGGAGCCCTTCGAGCCGGAGTGCCCAAGCTGCAGGCAGATCTTTGCCGGCGACCAGCTGTGCACCATCTCGGTTATCCTGCGCCAGGCACCTACATGTTCGGAGCTGTACATCCCGGTACAGCCCAGCGTGATACGCGCTTCGGGAGATACACAGGTCATCTCCGTAATCAGGAGGCCGGCACCACCCAGAGCGCGTGCGCCTAGATGGGTGAGATGAAAGTCGTTTGGCATTCCGTCTTTCGCTGAATACATATCCATCGGCGAGACAACCACGCGATTGGGCAGCTCCATGCTGCGAATGCGGAATGGCGTGAACATCGGTGGAATGGAGGGCTTCCCCGCCAGCCACCTCTCCACGCCTGCGAGATACTTCTCGTCCCGGAGACGAAGGTTCTCATGGCCTACGCGCTGGCTCCTGGTCAACATGCTGTACGCGAACTGCTCGGGCTCCAGGTGTATGTAGCGGCGAACGTTCTCAAACCACTCCATTGAATTGCGGGCCGCATTCTGGAGGCGCAGCGCCTCGGTGCGCCTGGCATCCTCGTACTTCTCGAACGCCGTCGTGATTCCGGATTTCTGGCCGGCCTGATTCAGCTCGCGGGCAAGCACAATGGCATCCTCCATGGCGAGCTTGGTTCCAGAACCGATAGAGAAGTGCGCTGTATGTGCGGCGTCTCCGATAAGCACTACGCGCCCATGGTGCCATTTCCTGTTGCTCACGCGCGCAAAGCGCGCCCAGGGATTCTTGCGCAGGTGCGGCGGCGTGTTCTCGCGCAGAGAATGGCCCTCCAGCCATGGTGCAAAAAGTTTCTCGCAGGCAGTCACGCTCTCTGCGACATCCATCTTGTCGAAACCGGCGGCGCGCCAGGACTTCTCGTCGCACTCCACGATGAACGCCGACTGATGTTCGTCGAACCGGTATGCGTGCGCCTGGTACACGCCGGCATCTGTCTCCACGAAGATGAATGTGAATGCATCGAACATCCGGCTGGTGCCGAGCCAGATGTAGCGGGCGGTGCGAAGGTCGATATCCGGCTGGAACTGATCCGCATGTTCGCGGCGGACCATACTGTTGACACCGTCGGCGGCGACCACGACATCGGCATCGTCCAGTCCCAGTTTTGCGAGATCATCGGGGCCTGCGTACTCCACGCCGAAACGAAGGTCCACTCCCAAAGCGACCGCCCTGCGCTGGAGGATGTCGAGCAGCATCCGGCGCGCAATTCCGCTGAACCCGTGTCCGCCCGACGTGATCGTCCTGCCTTTGACATGAACGTCGATGTCGTCCCAGTGCGCGAACGACTTCGTTATCTCGGCGTAACTCTCCGGGTCGGCGGTACGAAGATTGTCGAGCGTTTGCTCTGAAAAGACCACGCCCCAGCCATATGCGTCGGATGGACCGTTGCGTTCAAGTACCGTTACGGAGTGGGCTGGATTGTGTTTCTTCAGCAGAAGCGCGAAATAGAGCCCGGCCGGCCCGCCGCCGATTGCGACAACCTTCACGACTGACCTCCAAGTGCTGCTCGCCGGCGACCATTCATGAACCAGTGGACCGTCGCAAGCCCTACAACAATCGTCATCGTCACCGCTTCACGCGTATTCATCCGCGTTGCGAGCGCGAGGGCAGCGGCAACGCCGACCGCTGCCAGCAGCACGCCCGCGGGCGCCCGGAATTTCGCAGGCGCAACGGCCGCCGATCCATTTGCATCGTGCCTCCGGAAAACGGGCAGGCTTGCGCACACGAATCCATAGACGAAGAGACGCGAAACAGCAGACAAACTCAGGTTTTGCAGCAATCCCGCCATGTTGGCCAGTCCCCACGAGAGGAGGGCAAATGCGAGGATCGATCGGACAGGTGTGAGGAATTCAGGATGAATCCGCGCGAGCGCCGCTGGAAAATCGCCCCGTTCTGCCATCGCCATGCTCAGCCGCGGAACCGTCAGCATGTTGCTGGCGAGCCAGCCATACACCGAGACCAGCGCGGCTATTGTAATGAACACGGCCCCGCCAGCACCGATCATCACTCTCATCGAGGAGGCCAGCGCCCGGTTACTGGCATCCGGGTCGGGCAAAGTAGCGAGGACTACGAGCTGTGCTACCATATAGAAGACTGTGACCAGCGCCAAAGTGCCGAGTAGCGCAAACGGCATGTCGCGACCGGGATTCTTCGCTTCAGCCAGGGGAATCACCGACGACTCGAACCCGCCATAGGCGAACATGAGGAGCAGGAGTGCGTTCATCCATCCGCCGAGCCCCGCCGCCGCGATCGGATCCGGAGCCACAGTCTTTCCGCTCCCAATCCAGAAAAGGCCGAGCACCCCAAAGAGAATCAGCGGCGTAAGCTTTACAATCGCGAAGCCGTTGCTTGTACGTGCGCCGGATACAACGCCGCGAATGTTGATTGCTGCAAGAATGCCAATGAACAGAGAGGTCACAATCAACCCGCCAACCCGGGTTCCCGCCCAGGGGAAGAATTCGGCCAGGTAGGTCGAGAAGACATTGGCCTGGACGGCTGCGGTAATGGCGCGAACGAAATAACTCAGCCAGCCGACCTGCAGCGCGGCAAATGGACCAAACGCTTCGCGGGTGAACAGGTACGCACCACCCGATTCCGAGAATCGTGACGCCACCTCGGCGAAACAGAACACCATCGCACCGGTGAGCGCAGCGGCAATCAGCCATGCCCACAGGCTCGCCCAGCCGAGCAGGCCGCCTACAGTGCCCGGGAGCACAAATACCCCGGAGCCGATTATTCCATTGAGTACCAGGGCGGCAAGACTCCAGCGGCCAAGAGCGCGAATGAGCGTCATGCGGAATTCAACCGAAAGAACGGCGCAATGTCAAACGGAAATGGGGCGCCGATACTTTTTGGGCGCCTTCCTGCGCTGGGTCACGTGCCGCTCTGGTCGGTCGCGTTCGCACCAGTCCAACGATACCTTTTTGTGAATGAAAGTCATTTGCCCGGTTGTAACCCCTTTCACCACAGGGCTGGCCGTCGATACCAGCCTGTTTGTGCAACAGTGTCGCTGGCTCATCTCGCAAAAGGTTGGACTGGCTCCCTTCGGTACAACATCGGAGGGCAATTCGCTGGGTGTGGGCGAGAAGAT
>JAKFCC010000106.1:0-7621 GCA_036676795.1 Gemmatimonadota bacterium | reverse complement strand
GGTCAAGGTAGGCGAGGAAGTGTCGATCATCGGCTTCAACTCGGACAAGAAGACGGTCATCACGGGCGTCGAGATGTTCCGGAAGCTGCTGGATGAGGGACAGGCTGGAGACAACGTCGGCCTCCTGCTTCGCGGAATTGCGAAGGAAGAGATCGAGCGTGGAATGGTGCTGGCCAAGACGGGATCGATCAAGCCGCACACGCATTTCAACGCCGAAGTTTACGTGCTGACGAAGGAAGAAGGCGGACGCCACACCCCGTTCTTCAAGGGCTACCGCCCGCAGTTCTACTTCCGCACGACTGACGTGACGGGATCGGTGGAGCTGCCTGAAGGGATGGAGATGGTGATGCCGGGCGACAACGTGCAGATGACGATCGAGCTGATCACGCCGATCGCGATGGACGAGGGACTTCGGTTCGCAATTCGTGAAGGTGGAAGGACGGTAGGCGCAGGCGTAGTAACCAAGATCATCAAGTAGGAAGGAGTCAACAGCGCGTAATCCGTTATCCGTTTAGACACCGTTTCCGTTTTCAGTTAACGGACAACGGAAACGGAAGTAAAACGGACAACGGAAAACGCGCAGTTGTAAGCATTAAAGACTGAACTTTCTTAACAACCGAGCTCATATGGCTGGAAGAATCAGAATTCGACTAAAGGCATTCGATCACGCAGTGATCGACCAGGCCGCGGCAGACATCGTTCGCACCGCTGAAAAGACGGGAGCGCAGGTGTCGGGGCCGATTCCGCTGCCCACAAAGACGCAGCGCTGGACGGTGCTTCGTTCCCCGCACGTGGACAAGAAGTCACGTGAGCAGTTCGAGCTCAAGACACACAAGCGGCTTGTCGACATTCTCGACTCGCGTGCTCAGACAGTTGATGCGCTGACGAAGCTGGATCTACCGGCCGGCGTCGACGTTGAAATCAAGGTCGAGTAGATCAAGCGGATTAAGAGGAAGAAATGATTGGAATAATCGGGAAGAAGCTGGGCATGACCCAGGTCTTCAATGAGCAGGGTCAACAGATTCCGTGCACCGTGGTTGAGGCGACGCCGAACCCGGTAGTGCAGGTTTCCGAGGCCAATGACAATGGACGTGTAGCTGCAGTGCAGCTCGGCTATGGAGAGCAGCGCCTCGCGCGCGCTTCCAAGAAGGGCGAAGGCACACCCAAGGGACGCAGGGCACTGAAGGCAGTTGTCGGTCACGCCGCCAAGGCAGGACTCGAGACCCCGCCTGCAGTTCTGCGCAGCTTCCGCCTGGATGATTATCCGGCGAAGGCTGAAGTGCCGAAGTACAGCACTGGCGACAAGGTCACCGTCGAGATTTTCGCGCCGGGCGATCAGGTCAAGGTTACCGGAACGAGCAAGGGCCGCGGTTTCCAGGGCGTTGTAAAGCGCTACGGCTTCCATGGCGGACCGAACACGCACGGAAACACCAAGCACCGTCGTCCTGGCTCCATCGGACCTGGTACTGATCCGTCGCGCGTCATCAAAGGAAAGAAGATGCCTGGTCACTATGGTGACCACCGGCATACGCAGACGCACCTGCGCATTGAGCGCATCGATGCGGAGCGCAATCTGATTTACATCCGTGGTTCGGTTGCCGGACCAATGGGTGGGATCGTTCTCGTTAAGAAGCAGGGCTAAGCAATGGCTGAGACAATGACACTTGAAGCCGCGTCGTACAGCGAGAAGGGAAAAGCGGGAAGCCGCGTGACCCTTCCCGCCGAGCAGTTCGACGGCATCGTGAACATGCCCGTGATGCACCAGGCCGTTAAGGCGTACCTGGCGAATCAGCGGCAGGGCACGGCGTCGACCAAGACGCGCGGACTCGTAATCGGCGGTAACGCCAAGCCGTGGAAGCAGAAGGGAACAGGCCGCGCCCGTCAGGGTTCGACCCGTGCTCCCCACTGGGTTGGTGGTGGAACGGTTTTCGGACCGACTCCGCGCAAGTACACGCAGGTAATCCCGCGGAAGATCCGCGCGCTTGCCCGCAAGAGCGCGCTCAACGCCCGTGCGCGTGAAGGCATGGTGATCATCATCGAATCGTTCGCCGGCTTCGACAAGCCGAGCACGCGTGAGATGCTGTCGCTGCTGGATAGCGCCGGTGTTGCAGGCCGCAAGGTCCTGATCCTGACCGACGGTGTGAAGCCGAACGTCTATCTCAGCGCCCGCAACCTCGAGAGAGCTCACGTTCTCCCGTACAGCGATGCCTCGACATATCACGTTCTGTGGTCCGATGTAGTTCTGATTGAAGGGACTGCACTTGGAGCGATGGATGCGGCTGCAGAAGATTCCGATTCAACTGAAGCCGGGAGCAGCAAGCCGAAAGCGGTGAGCTCGAAGCCAAAGGCGAAGAAAGAGAAGAAGGAAAAGTCCGTGAAGGCCGTAAAAGCTGCGAAGAAGTCGGCAGCCAAGGAAAAGAAGAAGACAGCACGCAAGACCGCCGGTAAGTCCGGCGCGAAAAAGACGACGGCTTCCGCGAAGAAGAAGACAACCGCGAAGAAGACCGCCGCCAAAAAGAAGGGGAAGTAGTCAATGGCAACGATTCATAGAACAATCGTTCAGCCGATCGTGACCGAGCAGTCGTCGGCAGCGTACCAGGAGCGTGGCGAGTACACGTTCCAGGTAATGCCCGGTGCCAGCAAGTCGCAGATTCGCGGAGCGATCGAGCAGCTCTTTGGTGTGAAGGTCATCGGTGTCTGGACGTCGAACCAGCGCGGCAAGAATCGCCGTGTTGGCCAGAGCGTCGGCCGCCGCCCGCACTGGAAAAAGGCAATCGTAAAGCTGAAGGAAGGCGATACGATCGACATCTTCGAGGGATAAATGGGAGTTCGTCAATTCAAGCCGGTGACGAAGAGCTCGCGCTTCCGCAGCGTTTCGGATTTTTCCGAGATCACGCGTACGACGCCCGAGAAGTCACTCACTGAGCCAATCAAGAAGTCGGGTGGACGCGACAACCATGGTCACATCTCGATGCGCCGCATCGGCGGTGGCCACAAGCAGAAGTACCGGATCATCGATTTCAAGCGCAACAAGTTTGGAATGACGGCCACGGTACGTGAAATCGAATACGATCCGAATCGTACGGCCCGCATCGCGCTGGTCGAGTACGAGGATGGAGAGAAGCGCTACATCCTGCATCCGAAGGGCCTCTCGGTCGGCGACAAGATTGTCTCCGGTCCCGGCTCCGATACGAGAACAGGCAACGCGCTTCCGCTCCGTGAGATTCCGCTGGGAACCTCGGTTCACAACGTAGAGCTCAAGCCGGGCAAGGGCGGACAGATGGCGCGTTCGGCCGGCACGTCGCTCGAGATCGTTGCAAAGGAAGGCGATTACGTAACGCTCCGCATGGCTTCATCCGAAATGCGCCTCATCCATGGCAACTGCCTTGGGACGATCGGCACAGTCGGAAACGCCGAGCACGAGCTGCTGTCGCATGGCAAGGCTGGAAAGTCGCGCTGGCTGGGCAAGCGCCCGAAGGTGCGTGGTGAAGTAATGAACCCCGTGGATCACCCGCACGGCGGACGCACACGTGGCGGACGCAATGTCGTGAGCCCGTGGGGCAAGAAGGAAGGCGTGAAGACGCGCAACAAGAAGAAGCCGTCGCAGCGTCTGATTGTGCGCGGCCGCAAGAGAGGAAAGGCCACGCAGTAAGCGTGACCTTCAAACTTCGAGACTGAGATATGGCGAGAAGCATTAAGAAAGGTCCGTTCATTCAGGAAGCCTTGATGAACAAGGTGAATGCAATGAACAGCAAAAACGAGAAGCGCGTCATCAAGACTTGGGCGCGCGCGAGCACTGTCATCCCTGACATGGTCGGCCACACCTTCGCGGTGCACAACGGGAACAAGTTCATCCCGGTGTACGTCACGGAAAACATGGTCGGGCACAAGCTGGGTGAATTTGCTCCGACGCGGCTGTTCCGTGGACACACGGGCGCCAAGGCTGTCGACAAGAAGGCAGGCGGCGTTCCGACGACGCCCGCCGGCGGCAAGGGAGGCAAGTAACCATGGCTGAATCCCGCGCAATCCAGCGGACCGCCCGCCAGTCGCCCTACAAGATGCGCCTGGTGATCGATCAGATCCGCGGAAAGGATGTGAACGAAGCGCTCGGACTTCTGAAGTTCTCCAAGAAGCACGCAGCGAAGCAGATCGAGAAGGTGCTGAACTCCGCGGTTGCGAACGCTGAAGTCAAGGCGAGAGCGGCGGACGAGGCGATCGATCTCGATGCGCTCTACATCAAGCACGCGATTGTTAATGAAGGCCCAAAGCTCAAGCGTTTCATGCCTGCCGCGCAGGGTCGCGCCACGCCGATTCGCAAACGTACCAGCCACATCGAGATCATCGTGGCTGAAAGGAAGGGTAAGTAATGGGACAGAAGACACATCCGATCGGGTTCCGCCTCGGCATCTCCAAGACCTGGAGATCGCAGTATTACGCGAACCGTGATTTCCCCGCGCTCCTGCGCGAGGACGAATTGCTGCGCCGTTATCTCAAGACGAGACTCGGACACGCGGCCATTGCCGACATCCGCATCGAGCGGAAGCCGGGGAAGGTCGTGGTCACGATTCACACCGGCCGGCCAGGCGTCGTCATCGGTAAGAAGGGAACCGAAGTCGACCAGCTTCGCGACGAGCTTTCGCAGCTCTGCGGAAAGGAAGTCGGGATCAACGTCGAGGAGATCAAGCGCCCCGAGCTGGAAGCGCAGCTTGTCGCTGACAACATCGCCAACCAGCTCGCTCAGCGCATCTCGTTCCGTCGTGCGATGAAGCGCGCGGTTCAGAGTGCGATGCGCATGGGAGCGGGCGGAATCAAGATCAAGTGCGGCGGACGGCTGGGCGGCGCTGAAATCGCGCGCGTCGAGGGATATCACGAGGGTCGTGTACCTCTTCACACGCTGCGCGCCGACATCGACTACGCGACTTCGACTGCGAAGACCACCTTCGGCACCATCGGTGTGAAGGTCTGGATCTTCAAGGGCGAGATCGTCGAAGACCGTCGCGGCAAGACCTACTCGACTGGCGTCTAAGGAGAATTATCGATGCTTAGTCCAAAGCGTGTAAAGTTCCGCAAGATGTTCAAGGGCCGCACCAAGGGTCTCGCGACCCGCGGCTCCAAGGTTTCGTTCGGCCACTATGGTCTGCAGGCGCTGGAGCCCGGCTGGGTAACCAACCGCCAGATCGAAGCGGCCCGTGTTGCGCTCACGCGCCACATCAAGCGTGGTGGAAAGGTCTGGATCCGGATTTTCCCGGACAAGCCGATCACGAAGAAGCCGGCTGAAACCCGAATGGGCAAAGGAAAGGGATCACCAGAGGGATGGGTAGCAGTGGTGAAGCCCGGCAGAGTCATGTTCGAGCTCGAGGGCGTTACGCCCGAGATCGCCAAGAAGGCGATGGCGCTTGCAGCGGCCAAGATCGGACTCAAAACAAAGTTTGTTGTACGTGAGGAGGCACACACGGATGCTAGCTAAAGACATTCGCGATATGGACGAAGCAGGAATCCGGACTCGCATCGCAGAGCTCGAGGAGGAGCGCTTTCGTCTGCGCTTCCGCGCGGGTACCGAGACGCTGGAGGATCCGCTTCGCATTCGCGTGATCCGCCGCGACGTCGCGCGCCTCAACACTGTTCTGAAGGAAAAGATCATCGGCATCGCGGAATCGGGAATCAATCCCGGTGCGACGAAGTCGAAGACTGCAAAGAAAGCGGCTGTAAAGACTGCTGCGAAGAAGCGTGGTAGCCGTCGCACCCGTACGGCGAAGAGGAACTAGGACAAATGGCAGAGACAACAAAGGAAACGGCCGTGGAACGCAACGCACGCAAGTCGCGTGTCGGCCTTGTGGTGAGCGACAAGATGCAGAAGACGGTAGTGGTTGCCATCGAGCGGCGTGTTCCGCACCCGGTTTACGGGAAGATGGTTCGCAAGACCACGCGTCTCAAGGCTCACGACGAGGAGAACTCGGCGAAGACGGGTGACACTGTGAGGATCATGGAAACGCGTCCGCTGTCGAAAGACAAGCGCTGGCGCGTTGTCGAGATCGTCGAACGCGCACGCTAAGGGAAACGACATATGATCCAGCAGGAATCGGTAGTAAAGGTTGCGGACAACTCGGGCGCGAAGACCGCGCTCGTAATCCGCGTGCTTGGTGGAACGAGACGCCGCTATGCAGGTCTCGGTGATGTCGTGGTCGTGGCCGTAAAGAGCGCGCTCCCGAACGGCACCGTGAAGAAGTCCGAAGTAGCGAAGGGCGTCGTGGTTCGCACGGCAAAGGAAACGCGTCGGAAGGATGGCTCGTACATCCGCTTCGACGAGAACGCAATTGTAATCATCAACGATGCAGGCGAGCCGCGTGCGACGCGTATCTTCGGACCTGTCGCGCGCGAGCTGCGAGAGAAGAAGTACATGAAGATCGTCTCACTGGCGCCGGAGGTTTTGTAACATGCGGGTTCTGAAGCACAGAAAGACAGCCGGTAAGCGCAGCCGCACGCGTCACCAGATCAACGCAGAGCGCATGAAGATGCACGTGTCGAAGGGTGACACCGTGCGTGTGATGCGCGGCGAGGACAAGGGCAAGGAAGGCAAGGTGATGCGCGTGTACCCGAAGACCGGCCGCGTGCTGGTCGAGGGCGTGAACCTGGTGAAGAAGCATCGGCGGGCACGTACTGCCGACGAGCAGAGCGGGATCATCGAAGTCGCCGCCCCGGTGCATGGGTCGAATCTCATGCTGCTGGACCCGAAGTCGGGAGATCCGACCAGGGTGAAGGCGCGCATCGACAAGGACGGAACGAAGGAACGTGTGAGTGCGAAGTCCGGGGAGCCAATTCCCCGCACGCGCTGACCGCGAGGACATAGATAATGGCGACTACAGAAAAGAAGAAAGGCGCAGAGAAGAAGGGCGCGGACAAGGCAGCATCCAAGCCGAAGGGCGGCAACACCACGTCGAAGCGCAGAGAAGAAGCGCAGAAGGCGGCGGCGGCTGTCGAGCACGCAGGCAAGGATCTTCCGATTCCAGCGCCCAGACTCAAGGCGTACTACGAAAACACGGTAAGAGACCGGCTCAAGCAGCAGTTCGGTTTCACGAACGTTCACCAGATCCCGAATCTGGAAAAGGTCGTGATCAACTGCGGCATGGGCGAAGCGATCAAGAACCCGAAGATTCTCGACTATGTAGTCGAGGAGCTGGGGATCATCACCGGCCAGCGTCCCGTGCGCCGCAAGGCGAAGAAGTCCATCGCCAACTACGGACTGCGCGAGGGCCAGGAAATCGGGGCTTCAGTCACACTGCGCGGCGCGCGGATGTGGGAGTTCCTGGATCGTTTCATCACGGTTGCGATTCCACGTATTCGCGACTTCCGCGGCGTGAACACGCGTTCGTTCGACGGACGCGGTAACTACACGCTCGGTGTGAAGGAGCAGATGATTTTTCCTGAGATCAACTATGACATGGTCGAACAGATCCATGGAATGGACATCTCGTTCGTCACAACGACGAACAAGGATGATCAGGCGTTCGCGCTCCTGCGCGAACTGGGCATGCCGTTCAGAGGCGACGACAAGCCGATTGTCGTCAACGCCTGAACGGACGATTAACACTTCGCGAGAGAGCTGACTGAATGGCGCGAAAGG
>JAKFCC010000105.1:0-4314 GCA_036676795.1 Gemmatimonadota bacterium | reverse complement strand
GCCTGATGACCATAGCGAGGTGGTACCACTCCTTCCCATCCCGAACAGGACAGTGAAACGCCTCTGCGCCGATGATAGTGCGGGTTCCCGTGTGAAAGTAGGACATCGTCAGGCTCTTACAGCGGCAAACGCCCAGCAGAAATGCTGGGCGTTTTGCTTTGTCCCGTTGAAAAGCCGTATAAGTCGTACAAGAGCCCCGCGATCATTCGCGGGGCTTTTCTTTTTTGGCGTGGCTCGTCAGGAATTCGCGGCGCTGCCGCCAAAGACGCTTTCGCAATTGACTCGTCCCGGATCTTTCGCTGGCAACTTCGCGCAAGTCCTGGAGAGCTGGTCTTTCATTTTTGCGACGATCCGTGTGCGAGCTGGATCCTTGCCCTGCCACTCACCAAGTTTTTTCGCCATCCGTTGCAATGAACGGTGGTTGCGCTCATAAAAAGTTTCGCTGCGCGGTTCGAGACCGGAAATCACCGTGCCGGCAGCCGCCGCCATGCGGGCCAGGTCGGTCGGCGCCAGTTCAGCGATTTCCTTGACGTAGGTAACTCCCCATTGCAGGCGAGTGGCAGGGCCTTCCGATTTGCGCGACGCTTGCTCGTACCAGTCAAGGGCTGCGTTGGCATTGCCCCGCTTTTTCGCGTTGCTTCCGAGTCCAAGCATATGGTAGTAAGGCGCGACGGCACGAGGAAGTTCGGCCTTGAGCAGGGCGTCGGAATCGTCGATCAACCCGGCCGAGGTGAGAACGTGGGCGGCCGACGGCACAACGGCCTGCCGTTCATAGCGGTCGGTTGTTTGCGAAATCAGCCGCGCCACTTCGCGCAGCACGGTCTGTTGTCGCTGGGGTGCCAATTTTTCGGCACGATCCATGAATTTCCATAGGTCGACACGCGCATCGAGCGCATCTACCTGTTCCCCTCTGGACATCTTGCCCGTCGAAATCGCTCTTTCCAGCGCCGCGTCCCACTTCGCAGCGAGCACCGAGCGGTGCGCGGGCGTGGTAGCAAGGTATTTCACACTCGGCTCCGCGTAGTAAACGAGTAATTCACCCATCGCCGCTGCATCCTCGGAGCGGGACAGGAGCCGATCGACAAACGCCCGATCGGCGTCGACTTCAGCCTCCTTGGGCGCCGGTTGCGCGCGAGTCCGAGCGGCCAGGGCCTTGAATGCCAAACGATCACGCACTTGCGGCAGATCGGCAGGCACAGCCGCTGAGAGCTCAGACAGCCGCACGGACAGCTCGGAGGTCTTCAATACTTGTTGTTCGTCCGTGTCCCAGGAGTAGAAACCCAGCAGCCGCCACTGCTCGGGCGTCAACGGCAGGCGGGCCAGTCCCCGTTGCACCAATTCCCTCACAGGGACCTGCGCATTCAGGCCCGCGGTCAACGTCAACAAATAGCGTTCGGGATCGACTTCTCCGGGCAGGCGAGTGACTTCCGATCCGTCGGGTTTGAACAGGATCATGGTGGGATACCCCGACACTTTGAACCGGGCGGCGACTTTTTGCGCTCCCGGTTTGTCGCCGTCGACGTATACCGGAATGAATGCACGCGAGCGCTCGGCGAAATCCGCGCGTGAAAATAACGTGGCCTGGACCTGATTGCACGGCGGACACCACACGGCACCCCAGTAAAGGAAGACCGGCTTGCCCGATCGGCGCGCCACCTGAAAAGCCTTGTCCACCTCTGCGTCAGTAGACGCAACTTGCCATGCGATAGCTGAGGCTGCGGGAGCGGCGCCCCATGAAACACCTTGCAGCGAGAGCAACAGTGCCGTCCCGACGGCTGCGGCGCAGCGCACAAATCGATGAGGTACATGAGGGGCGCCGCCACGTGCAGGACCGAATGCCAAGCAAATCGCCATACCTGTTTCCTTCAACATCCTCACGCGTTAAGGATCTGGTCTCCGGACATCTTCGCTGCACCGGCATGAACAAGCTCTTGCGCCAACAACTGCAGCCATTGCCGGGCGTCATCGTCGCCGCAGTATCGCGCAATCATGAGCGCGAAGTAGGGCGTGCGCAATGCCCATTCTTCCAGATCCCGCAAGGGCGCTTGCTGAACCTCGAGCAGCTTGAACTTCAGTAATACCTTGGCCGCATGGCGGGTGTGCCGCCTCGGGTCTTTCTCGAAACTCTCCAGGCGACTGCGGGCACGCGCTAGCGCGGCGGTAACCTCACCTGAATCACTGCCGAAAACACTGCCATGGCCCGGAATGACCCATCTTGGGTGCAAGCGCTCGATGAGGTCAAGCGTCGCGCCAACCTGGTGGAAAGCAGAACTCCCTTCAAGCTCCGGGAACACGACACCAAACCCGTTTTGCCACAGCGCATCCGCCGACACGAGCACTCTGGAAACGGGCTCGAAAAGGATGACGGAGTGGGGGTCGTGGCCGGGGGCGGCGTGAATCTCCCACCGGGCCGCGCCGAGTTGGACCTCGTCACCGGGCTGCAACAGCGAGTCGAAACGGAAGCGTTCGCACACTTGACCGGTCGTTGCGTAGGTGAGCGCAACGGCATCCCAACGCGTGACCGCATCAGCCTGCCCTGGCGGGATCATCGTGCATACCGCCGGAAATTCCCTCTGCAATACGGCGTTGCCGCCGCAGTGGTCGCTATGCAGATGGGTGTTCAGCAGCAGGTCGAGCGGCCGGCCGTCCAAGGCGCGGCGCACCAGTGAGAGTGTCTGGTCCGAATGCGTCGCATAGCCGGAGTCGATCAACGCCGACTGTTCGTGCCCGACGAAAAGAATATTGTTGCTTGACAGCCATCCGCGTTCGAAAACGGTGATGTCATCCGGGAGTCCTTGAACCTTCATGGCGAAAGACTAACCGAAAGCGCCGGCGAGGTTACTTCGCTGCCCGCAACTCCCGGCGCAGGATCTTGCCGACGTTGGTTTTTGGCAGGTCGTCACGAAATTCGATGTACTTGGGAAGCTTGTAGCCGGTGAGGTTCTGCCGGCAGAACTTCGCCAGATCGTCTTCCGACAGGGTTGGATCGTTCTTGACGACGAAAACTTTGATCGCCTCGCCCTGTTTCTCATCGGGAACGCCGATGGCCGCGCATTCCACTACCCCGGGGCACAGTGAGATGACGTTCTCGAGCTCATTGGGGAACACATTGAATCCGCTGACCAGGATCATGTCCTTCTTGCGGTCCACGATCTTTGTGTACCCCGCCTGATCCATGATGCCGATGTCACCCGTGCGCATGAAGCCGTCCGGGGTGAACGCCCTTTCGTTCTCGGCCGGTTGGTTGTAGTAGCCGCGCATCACGTTCGGTCCCTTGATGCAAATCTCGCCTGATTGGCCGACTGGCATCGACTTGCCTTCGTCGTCCTTGATCGCGATCTCGATGCTCGGTAGCGGTAAGCCGATCGTCCCTGAAAAATCGGTGCTCATCACCGGGTTGTTGGTGCCGATCGCGCAGGTCTCGCTCATTCCCCAACCTTCGACCATCGGGCAACCCGTGACCTTCTGCCATTGCTTGGCCGTACCTTCGGAGGCGGCCATGCCGCCCGCCTGTGAGACGCACAGTTGGGAGAAGTCCACCGACTTGAATTGCGGATGCTGCAGCAGCGCGTTGAACAGCGTGTTCACCGCGGGCAGCATGTGGAACGGGCGCTTCTTCAGCACCTCGATGAACTTGCCGAAATCGCGCGGATTGGGGATGAGGGTCAGATGTGATCCCCAGCGGATGGCCAGCAGGCACAGCGTCAGCGCGAAGATGTGATACAGGGGCAGGGCTGCGATGCCGTTGGTTTTGCTGACGTCGCCAACTCGTTTCAGCGCCGGCGTGAACCAGGCCTCCGCCTGCAGGATCGCCGCGACGATATTTCCATGGGTCAACACGGCACCCTTGGACAGGCCAGTCGTGCCGCCGGTGTATTGCAGAAAGGCAATCGATTCAAGGTTTTGCGGGGTGGAGGCGAGCGTCAGCGACGTGCCTTCCGCAATGGCGCGGTTGAACGATGTGACCTTCCGTCCCTCGGACAACGGCAGCCTGTAAGAAGGCACCATCTTGGCCAGATGGCGCACGGCGAAGGTGATCCACATCCCGTACCAGAAGCCCAGCAGGTCGCCCATCGAGGCCACGACGACGTGTTTGACCGGGGTCTCTTCGATGACTTCCTCGAGCGTCTTCGCGAAATTTTCCAGGATGACGATCGTGGTGGCGCCCGAGTCCTTGAGCTGGTGCTCCAACTCCCGCGCCGTGTACAGCGGATTGACATTCACGCAGGTGTAGCCCGCGCGCAGGATGGCCGCCATCGTGACGGCGAACTGCGGAATGTTCGGCAGCATGATCGCGACGCGCGCACCTGGCTC
>JAKFCC010000104.1:0-1677 GCA_036676795.1 Gemmatimonadota bacterium | reverse complement strand
CGAGATGCGGCGCGCACTTGGCCTAGACCCCGCTCCTTCGAAATCGAAGCAGCCAATACCCAAACAGCACTCCACCTTCACACTCGTTGAATTGAGCGTGCGCAAGAACGGTGGCTCGCCATTCCGCTTCGAGCACAGCTCCCGCTCCATCAGTACACTCGCTGCCCAACTCGAGGCCGAGAAAGCGGCTCGAGAGAAAGGGTATGAAGTCTGGGTCGTGTTGGATATCAGGCAGGTTTCATCAGAGAAATGAAACAGTCGCCAGTCAGGCCAATCTCGCTGACTGCTCTGGGGCAATGAACGCCTGAATCAACTAGAGCGAATCAATTCGCACTCGGGCAGCTCTTGGCTTATACCTGTTTCTTCCAGGGTAGGCTGCCTCAAGCGCTTACGTTACCGTCCATAACTGATCAATCCGCGTCGTATAGCTCGGGCTCATCATCTCCCGCCGCATGCCCTCAGTCCGGTTTCACCGGCACCCCTGCAGATCGCATGGTTCCCCGTCCCCATCGCGCATTGATCGCATCCATCACGCCCATCACCTGCTCGGCAGTCACTGGCGGTGTAGCGACGCACGGGTCGTCGGTGACCACAACGATTATGCCGGCATGCGGCTCGATGGAGCGGTCTACCATAAGCACGTCGCCAACGAAGATCCCGGCGCCCTGCATGCTGTCGCCGGCGGCACGCAGTCGATGGGTGGCTGCGGGGTGTCGGATGCACAGCTCGTCCAGAGGCAGGGTGACCTCGATGTGATCCTCGGCCGGCGAGGGGAAGCCAGAGGCGATCGGTCTCAGGAACAGGGGCAGCCGCTGGATGGACGCGCGCAGCGGGCCGAGCGGTGTCAAACTCATGATGACGGCTTCAAAAATACTGTATCAACACACAGTAAATCAGGGGCGATGCCCGACAGCAATGTGCAGAATTTGCACATTGCCATGAACGAGGAGAGTTCCGTGGTGGCGGATCACGAAACCGAGTCCCGGGTTCGGGAGGTGCAGGCCTTGGCCGAGTATGTCTTTGAAAGCTGTTCGATCGCGCTCGACTGGCTGGCCAGGCCCAACGCGGCGCTGGGGGATGTCACCCCGTTGAGTTGCTGCGCGACGGAGGCGGGCGCACAGCAGGTCCGGCGGATTCTGCGGGCCATCGAGTCCGGCGGGGTGGTTTGATAACGGCAGGGACGGGAGGTGGGGTATGTGCGGAGGTATCGAGGTGGCGGGCCGCTACACGGAAAGCGGCAAGCCGATGAAGGTCTACTCCTCCAACACCAAGGCAGCTTTGCCGGTGCTGCAGGCCGACGGTTCCGTGGAGCAGGATGGGCATCTGCCGGCGACTGGCTGGGCGCGGGTAGACTCGATCCGTGCGGGCAAATGGGCGCGCTTCCACCCGCGAGACGTGCGGATCGTCGCGGAGCACTTCATGGAAAAGGATCCGGCCGGTGTTTCGCACTGGTTGCGAAATTGCACTCCTCTTAACCACCAGTTTGCATTGGCTTTGACCACGGATTGCGTTCGACTTGACCAGAGCACGCCCCCTGTCGCGATCGGCAAAGAACGGCCCAGACTGTGTAAAAACGTAGTGAGTGATGGCAATCAACTGGCGGGGGATTTTCTCAGTGTCCAGGAGGCCGTCGGAGGCCCACTCAGGCGCAATCGGTGATTCTGGTTGCTATGGCAC
>JAKFCC010000103.1:0-9988 GCA_036676795.1 Gemmatimonadota bacterium | reverse complement strand
GCGCCACGCGATGAAGACAATGCGGAGATGGCCGACGAGCGAACGTCTATCGCGTCTCTCTGGCCACCGGACACGCTTCTTATCGTCCCCGGGGCAACTGAGGTGGATTCCGAGCTGAATCGCACCTGGACGGAGGCGCAGCACCACATCGATCTCGCGCGCCGCCGCGGTGAGGATACTCCTGACCGGGCCGATCTTTTCCATCCGCCGGAGGAAGCGTCGGCCCTAATTCGGAGTTACGGGCAGATCGTCATACGGAAGGCGCACAGCTCGGAGACGGAACTCCCGGAAGCCTTGCGCGCGCCGCGCCGCGACGACTGGGTGCCAGACGAGCCGATCCCCAAAGTGGTGACTGCGGAGGCCCACCGAGGAACTTTCGCGCTGCCGGTGCGCTCGCCCGAGTCGATCAACAGGAATATTCCACTGCTGCGATCGACTGTCCGGGATGGCATGCCGACCATCATACTCTGTGACAACGCAGGCCAGGCCGAACGGCTGGACGAGCTGCTTCAGGAGGGGCCAAGCCGCAGTCCAACTCCCGCAGCTCTGGTCGTAGGAGTGCTCGACGGCGGTTTTATCATCCCTCCGCAGAGGGGCCGGACCGGACTGCGCGTGCTTACCGACCATGAGATATTCCGGCGCGAGAGGCGAATCCGCAGGGCGCGCAAGTACGGAACGGGCGCCGCTCTCGAAAGCCTCACTGCGCTCAAGGTTGGAGATTTCGTGGTGCACCTCGAGCACGGGGTCGGGATATATCGCGGAATTGAAAAGATCTTTTTCCGGGAGAGCACCGTCGAGGTCGCCGTTCTCGAGTACGAGGGGGGAGACCGGCTGAACGTTCCGCTCTACCGCATCGACCAGATAGAACGGTACAGGTCCGGTGCGGATGCAGGCAGTGACGCCCCGCCTCCGCGTCTGCACAAGCTGGGAGGAAAGCGGTGGAAGCAGCAGCGCGACAAGACGCGCGCGGCGATCCAGGAAATGACGGTCGAACTCCTCGATCTCTATGCGCGGCGCAAGGTGGCAACGCGGCCACCGCATTTGCCCGACACGGCCTGGCAGCGACAGCTCGAGTCGTCCTTCCTCTTCGAGGACACGCCCGACCAGCGCACGGCAACGACCGACGTGAAGTCCGACATGGAGCGTCCGCGTCCCATGGACCGCCTCCTTGTAGGCGACGTGGGATACGGCAAGACAGAAATTGCCGTACGCGCGGCATTCAAGGCGGTGCAGTCAGGACGGCAGGCCGCAGTCCTCGTGCCGACGACGATCCTGGCCGAACAGCATGCCCGCACTTTTGGGGATCGTCTGGCGGATTTCCCCGTGGTGGTGCGCACGATGTCACGCTTCCAGACCGCGAAGGAGCAGGCAGCAACACTGGCCGAGTTGACTGCGGGAAAGGTGGATGTAGTGATCGGAACGCACAGGCTGCTCAGTCCCGATGTGAAGTTCGCGAATCTCGGCATCATCATCGTCGATGAGGAGCACCGGTTTGGTGTGAAACACAAGGAACGGCTCAAGCAGCTCCGCACCGACACCGACGTACTGACGCTCACGGCCACGCCGATCCCGCGCACCCTGCATTTCTCGCTTGCCGGCCTGCGGGACATGACGCTCATGCAAACCCCGCCGCGCGATCGTTCTCCGGTGCTCACCTTCGTCGAGCCCTGGGACGAAGGCCTCATCGAGGAGGGAATCGCGCGCGAGATCGACCGCGGCGGCCAGGTCTTCTTCGTCCACAACCGGATCGAAACGATCCAGGCGATCGCGGATCGCGTGCAATCGGTCGTTCCGGGCGCACGAGTGGGAGTTGGTCACGGTCAGATGAAGGAGCGCGAGCTCGAAGAGATCATGCGGCGGTTCGTTGCGGGCGAAATCGACGTGCTTGTTTCGACGATGATTGTGGAGTCGGGGCTGGACGTTCCCAATGCGAACACGATCTTCGTGAACCGCTCGGACACTTTCGGTCTGGCGCAGCTGTACCAGCTGCGCGGAAGGGTGGGACGCTCGCACAGGCGGGCCTACTGCTACCTGCTCGTTCCCGATACCACGATCGACGAGGACGCGAACCGCCGCCTGAAGATCCTCGAGCATCACACCGAGCTAGGTGCAGGCTATCGCATTGCACTCAAGGACATGGAGCTCAGGGGCGCCGGAAACCTGCTCGGCCCGGAACAGTCAGGATTCGTGCACGCTGTCGGGTTCGACCTGTACCTCAGGATGCTGGACGAAACCGTCCGCCGCGTGATGCTCGGCGACAACGCGCCCAAACTTCAGCCGGCTGACATTTCGATCGACCTCCCTGCGTTCATTCCCGACGAGTACGTCGGCTCGCAGGAAGCAAAACTCGACGTGTACAGAAGACTCACCGCTGCCACCGATCCGGAGACCATCCAGCAGCTCCGAATAGAGGCGCGAGACAGGTTCGGGCCGCTCCCGCCGTCCGTCGAAGGGCTGTTCGGAGTGGCTTCGCTGCGCGTGCTGGGCGGTTTGTCCGACATAGAGTCAATTCTCGTGCGTGGGAACGAGGCTCGTATTACCTTTCGCGAGCACGCCATCCCTCGCATGAAGGGGATTTCGGCCGCTTTTCACGAAGTCCAGTTTCAGGCTGAAGTGCGGCGCGCCCAACCGCTTTCCATCAAGCTCACGAGACTTGGGGGCGCGGGACTGCTGGAAGGACTTACCCGTGCGCTGACGACTCTGCGCCCGGACGCCGCAAAACAAACCCAGACCACACCCAGGACATGAAACGTTCCATCGTTTTTTCCGCACTCGCAGCGACGCTGATCCTTTCAGGCTGCAAGAACATGAAGGATGCGTTTTCTGCGCACTCCGACGAAGTTGCGACTGCCGAATCGCAGAAGCTTACTGTCACCCGCATGTCGGAGCTGCTCGGCCGCTCGCAGGCTCCGCTTCGCAAGGACGTGGCAAGCGCACTCGCGAATATCTGGGTGAACTACCAGCTCGTTGGAATTGCGGCAGCGCGCAACGATTCGCTCGGCGACGAGAAGGCGCTGGATGAAGCACTCTGGCCCTTCATAGCCAATATGAAGGCGAAGACCTGGTACGACTCTGTTGCGAAGGGATGGGCCAAGCCCGATTCCACGCAGGCAGTTGCGATGTACAACAGCGGCGAGGTCATGACAGCCGCGCATATCCTGATCCTCACGCAGGGAATGACGCCGGCGCAGAAGGCCCAGGCGCTCCAGAAGGCGAAGTCGATCCGTGCTTCCCTGACTCCCGCCAACTTCGCTGCGGTGGCAAAGAAGGAAAGTCAGGACAAGCAGTCGGGACAGGCAGGCGGAATGCTCCCCCCCTTCCGGACAGGGGACATGGTTCCTGAATTCGAAAAGGGCGTCAAGGACACCAAGCCAGGCGAGATCTCGGGCATCGTGGAATCCCAGTTCGGCTATCACATCATTCGCCGCGCTCCGTACGATGAGGTGAAGAGCCAGCTGCTGCAGGCCGCAGCCGCGGGCTCGATGGCCCGCGCAGACAGTGCCTACATGGCGAAGCTCGAGAAGGATGCAAAGGTCGAAATCAAGCCGAGCATCGCCCAGAAGGTTCGTGATATAACCGTAGACCCGGAAACGAACCTCGAGGACAAGACTGTTCTGGCAACGTGGAAGGGCGGCAAGCTCACCGGCGGCCGCCTGGCTCGCTGGGTGCAGGGCATCCCGCCGCAGGCTGGAATCGCGCAGCGAATCATGTCGGCTCCCGACACTGTCGTTCCGCAGTTCGTCATGAACTTCGTCCGCAACGAGCTGATTCTTGCCGAAGCCGAGAAGAACAACATCAAGCCCAAGGAAGCGGAGCTGAAGTCGCTCCGTCAGAATTTCCTCCTGGAGCTTGCGAACACAAAGTCGATGCTGGGCATGGAGTCCAAGTCGATCGCCGACAGCGCGAAGGCCAGAAATGTCACCCCTGAGGTGATTGCGGCTCAGCGTGCCGATGCCTACATCGAAGGCCTGATGAACCAGCGGGCACAGTACATCCCGATTGCAGCGCCGATCTCACATGTGCTTCGCAAGAAGTACGACTGGGAAGTGAGCACCGCCGGAATCGACCGGGCCATGGAACAGGCACAGAAGATCCGTAACCGCGCTGATTCCGCGGCTGCTGTAGCAGCACCACCATCGACGGTTCCGATGCCGGCTCCGAAGGACAGCGGCGCACCGAAGGATTCCCAGGCCCGGCGGTAACTCTCGCCGCCTGCGAGGGTACTAATTGGTATGACCATGTCAGGAGCTATGCTGAAGAAAATCGTATTCGCGCTTGCCGCGTTTCCCGCTGCAATGACGGCCCAGGCGCGGACGCCTGGAGCCGCGCGCACGGATTTCCCCGTGGACAGAGTGGTCGCTGTGGTTGGAGCGCAGCCGATACTCTGGAGCGAAGTGATGTCCAACATCAACCAGCAGCGGGCGCAGGGCCTGGTCCTGCCGGAAGATTCAATTGGCCAGGAGAGACTTGCCCGCCAGGTGCTGAATGACCTGGTGGACGAGGAAATCCTCATCCAGAAGGCAACAGAACTAAAGGTCGAGGTTGCAGACGCGGAGCTCACATCCAATGTGGACCGGCAGATTCAGACGGTCCGCTCCCAGTTCCAGACCGACGAGGAGTTCCGTACAGAGCTGCGCAAGGCGGGAATGGGCTCGCCGGACGAATACCGCAAGACGCTGATGGACCAGTTCCGCCGCCGACTCCTGCAGCAGCGCGTTTTTGGCGAACTCCAGAAAAAAGCGAAGCCGAAGAACGTCACCGAGGCGGAAATCGACTCTGCGTTCGAGAAGAACCGGGCAGAACTTCAGAAGCGTCCGGCCACACTCACCTTCCGTCAGATTGTCGTCGCGCCAAAGGCGTCGATGCCGGCACGACTCGCGGCAAAGGCAAAGGCCGATTCGCTGCTGGCGGAAATCCGGCGCGGCGGTGACTTCGAGAACATCGCCAAGCGCGAATCGATGGATCCCGGAAGCAAGGCCGTGGGCGGCGATCTCGGCTGGAACCGGCGCGGAGCGACAGTTCCGGAATTCGAACGAGTCATGTTTGCGCTGAACCCCGGACAGGTGAGCCCGGTTTTCGAGACAGCTTTTGGATTTCACGTTCTTCGTGTCGACCGTGTCCAGACAGGCGAGGTGAAAGCCCGCCACATTCTCATCGTCCCGGTGATCGATTCCGCGGATATCGAGCGCGGCCGGGTCGAGGCAGACTCGGTTGCGCAGAAATGGAGAAGCGGTGTCGCTTTCGATTCGCTCGCGGCCAGGTATCATGATCCCGCAGAGGAGCGCGGTATCCTGCAGCCTTTCCCCAGGGATTCACTGCCCGCGTCGTATGCACAGGCAATCACCGGCAGGAAGGCGGGAGACATCACCGACCCGTTCCAGCTGGCAGGATCCCGTGGCCAGGTGAAGTATGCGGTGGTTCAGATCGCAAGCATGACCGATGTCGGGGAGTACGATCCAAAGGAAATTCGCACGCAGATTCGCGCTCAGCTTTCGGCAGAGCGATCCACGCGCGAGATGCTCGACGAGATGAGAAAGCAGACCTTCGTCGCGATCAAGTATCCCGATTAGATGCGCATAGCGATAACCGCGGGTGACCCGCGCGGAATCGGTCCGGAGATAATCACCAAGGCGCTCGCCGATTCAAGGATCAGCGGGCGCTGTGACTTTGTGGTGATTGGTCCAACGGGAGCGGGCGTGGATGTTCAGGAATCCATCGGCGCCTGGAAGGATACCGGCGCTGCAGACGCTGGGCGGCTCGCGGGACTTGCCATCGAGCGTGCAGTCCAGATGGCTTTGAACGGGGACGTAGCCGGAATCGTCACGGCGCCCATCGACAAGGCGGCACTGGCTGCAGGCGGATTCGACTATCCCGGCCACACGGAAATGCTCGCCGCGCTCACCGGCACCGACGTGGCAATGATGCTCGCATCGGACAAGCTGCGCGTCGTTCTCGCGACGACGCACCTCGCGCTGAAAGACGTCGTGGGCCATGTGACGCACCAGGCAATCGTATCAGCTGCAAACGTGACGCGCACCGGACTGCGTGAATGGTTCGGAATTGCCGACCCGCGTATTGCTCTGTGTGCGCTGAACCCGCACGCAGGCGATGGCGGACGGTTCGGGCTGGAGGATCAGACCGTCCTCACACCCGCTGCCAAAGCTGCGAGAATAGCGGGACCATTTCCCGCAGACACGGTTTTCGTGCGTGCGATGCGCGGCGAGTTCGATGCCGTCATAGCGCCATATCACGATGTGGGAATGACGGCCATCAAGGTTGCTTCGTTCGGAAGCGCGGTGAACGTCACCCTTGGCCTTCCATTTCCAAGAACGTCACCTGATCATGGCACCGCGTTCGACATAGCAGGCCAGGGCAGGGCGGATCCCTCGAGTTTTATCGAGGCGCTCTCTCTGTGCTGTCGGATTGCGGGTCGCGCTCGCTAGAGCGCCGGTCCCCGAGACTGTGCAGGTCGACGGCAAGTGTGTCGATCTTGCGTCCATCCATTTCACGCACCATGAAGATCGCGCCGCCAGCAACGACTCTGTCGCCTACCTGCGGTAAACGGCCGAGGACTCCGAAGACATAGCCGCCGATGGTGTTGTAGTCGTTCTCAGGAACTGAAAGTCCAAAGTGCTCGTTGAGCTCGCCGATGTGGGTGCTCCCGGGCACGAGGGTTTCACCCGCACGCACCTCCACCGCGTCTTCTTCCGGCTCGTCATACTCATCCAGGATCTCGCCGACGATCTCTTCGAGCAGATCTTCCATCGTGATCAGTCCGGCGGTTCCACCGTATTCGTCGAGCACTATTGCCAGGTGTTCCTTCAGGCGCTTGAAATCGCCAAGCACATCCTCGACTTCGCGTGAACCTGGTATGACGTGCACCGGGCGCATAACGGCCGACAGCACGAACGCTTCCCCCGCGCCAACCGAGCCTCCGGGACTCAGGACGGCCAGCAGGTCCTTGGCGAGCACCAGCCCCACGACATCGTCGATGCTTTCCCGGTAAACCGGGTAGCGCGAAAATCCGTTTTCCCTGACGGTCTCGAGCACTTCGTCGAGGGTGGCATCTTCGGGGAGGGCAATCATCTCCGTGCGCGGTGTCATCACTTCGCGCGCGGTCTTTTCCGAGAAGTCGAAAACGTTGCCGAGCATGTCGGCGTCCTGCTGCTTCAGGGCTCCGCCTTCCTGCGCCTGCTCGACGAGGATCTGCAGCTCCTCAGGGGAGTGAACGGCGTCCTCGATACTCCGGGCACCGCGTTCGCCAAAGAGCGACAGAACGAACTGCGACGACCTGTTGAGGATCCAGGTGAAGGGGCTCGTGATCCACGCAAATAGCTGCAGCGGCGGCGCCAACCAGCGAGCGAACTGCTCCGGGTGATTGAGTGCGCCAGCCTTGGGTGTGAGCTCGCCGAAGACGACGTGCAGGAACGTTATCACCGCAATCGCCAGTGTCGCCCCGACCGTCATTGCCAGCGCCACGTTCATCCCCAGCGGGAGGCCGGAGAACATCTCTGCGAAGGGCCCCCGCAGTGTGGATTCCGCGACCCAACCAAGGCCGAGGCTGGTGAGCGTTACGCCGAGTTGACTCGCCGAAAGCAGGGAGCCGATGTTGCCGGTCGCACGCAGGGCGAATCGCGCTAATTTATCACCGTTGCGGATCATCGCCTCAAGCCGCGTCCGCCGGGAACGAACAAGCGCGAACTCCGCGGCGACGAAGAAGCCGTTGAGGAGAACGAGGGTAATGATGAGAATCCAGCGTGCCAGCACACTAACAAACTAGTAGAGCCCGAGAGTGCGGCAATCCCACGACCATCATCACGGTCATTCCCACAGTCACGATCCGCCCGGGTCGGTAAAGAGTCTCAGGCTGTCGCTGCTGCTTACGGCCGCACTGCTGGTCGCGGAAGTCGTCGGCGGATTGATCTCCAACTCTGTCGCGCTGCTCGCAGACGCGGGGCACATGCTCACCGACGTGGGGGCACTCGGACTTTCACTCTTTGTCGCCTGGTTTGCGCACCAGGCCAGCACTCCGCAAAAGACCTTTGGATACCTCCGCTGGGAGATTCTCGCGGCATTCCTGAATGGTGCGATGCTGCTGCTCATCTCCGTGTGGATCATGTCGGAGTCCCTGCTTCGGCTGCGGAGCCCAGAGCCAGTTCAGAGTGGACTGATGCTGTTCATCGCGGCCGCTGGTCTTGTCGTCAACATGATTTGCGCACGAATTCTTCATGGCGCTGCCAGCGACAGCGTGAATGTGCGCGGTGCATACCTGCACGTACTGAGCGACATGCTGGCGTCGATCGGGACGGTCGCCGCTGCACTGATCATTCGCTATACGGGCTGGCTCGCCGCGGACCCGATCGCGTCGTTCGTTACCACGGGCCTCATCATTCGCGGGGCGTGGAAGCTGGTGCGGGAGGCCGTGGACATACTGCTCGAGGCCACGCCCGCGCACATCCCCGTCGACGCGGTTCGGAAGCAGCTTGAGTCGATCCCGCATATCGAGTCTGTGCACGACCTGCATGTCTGGTCGGTGACGCCAAAGATGGTGGCGATGAGCGTTCACGCCGTTGTCCGGGAACCGGCCACGCATCAGCACGTTCTGGAGCATGTGCACGATGCAATGCGGCTATTTGGAATCGAACATATCACGGTACAGCTTGAGCGTGAGGGAATGCAGCTTAGAGAATCGCAGGTCCACCCATGAACGGTCCCTGATTTGCACACCTAGAGTAGACCCCGGAGTACCCTTGGCTACTGCAACGCCAGTTCCTCGTTCCACGACCTACCCGACATTGGACAGCGAGTGCCCGCTCGCTGGCGCGCTCGCGTCCAGGCTTCGCGAGGCAAAGCTCGAGCTGGTGGCGCACTGGCTGCACCGCATAAGTGAGCGCGTCAACCTCGATCCCAACCGGGTTTTCCCCACCGAGGATCTCCTGGATCATGTGCCCATCCTCATCGAGGGGATAGCGGAGTACCTCGAGAATCCCGCCGCTGAGGTGAGCACCGACATCCCGCTGGTGGCCAAGGCCCGGGAACTGGGTGCATTGCGGCATGCACAGGGTTTCGATCCCTACGAGATACTCAAGGAGTACGAGATTCTCGGCGGAATTCTGTTCACCTATCTGGCCCGCGCCGCAGACGAGATCGCAGAGCCATGCGAGAAGGGACAGCTCCTGATATGCGGGCACCGGCTCTTTCGCGCCATCTCGATCATTCAGCAGACAACCACGATTCACTATCTCCAGCTTGCCGACACGAGAGTCGCGCAGCGGGAAGATCATCTGCGCGCATTCAACCGGGCCATCTCGCACGAGATAAAGAACGACATCGGCACCATTCAGGGTGCATCCGAGCTGCTGGTGACCATGCCCGAACTTCCGCGCGAAAAAGTCGTGGAGTTCAGCAAGATGATTCTCAAGCACGCGCGCGCGATGCGCGACACGGTGAACAACCTCATGGCGATTTCGCGCCTGAACGAGAACGTTCGCCAGCACAGAAATGTCCAGCTGCTGCAGGCGATCAGGGAAGCCGCCCGTCAGGTGCGCGAGGCTGCGCAAGCGGCAAACGTGGAGGTCCGCGTGTCCCCCGACATCCCGCCTATCGATGTGAATGCGGCTGTGGTGGAGTTGTGCCTCACGAATTACATCAGCAACGCCATCAAGTATTCGGATCCCTCGCGCGAACAGTCCCTCGTCGAAATCTCTGCGGCCATCGGGGAGAATTCTCAGGAAGTGGTGATACGGGTTTCCGACAACGGCCTTGGGGTTCCCGAAGACAAGCGCAGTCGCCTGTTCGAGCGTTTCTTCCGGGCACACGAGACGATCACTCGTGCCGAGGGTACGGGGCTGGGGCTGAGCATCGTGCGCGAGACTGTGCAGGCGATCGGCGGCCGGGCGTGGGCGGAGGGGCAGGAGGTGGGTTCGGTGTTCTGTTTTTCGCTGCCGATAAGGCGGGAGCAGGATGCGACTGCACCTGTAACTGCCAC
>JAKFCC010000102.1:0-2681 GCA_036676795.1 Gemmatimonadota bacterium | reverse complement strand
GCGCCGCGAACTGACAAGCATGAGCCCGGGCGTTCAGAAGACCGACCCGGCCGCCCGCCAATCCAAACAACCCGGTGCAAAACCCGGACAAAAACACTGAACGGAGGCCCTCATGAGGCGATTCTTGATTCCTTGCCTGGTTCCCGCTTTTTTTGGCTGCAGCGTACCCATGCTGCCCCAGGACAGGACAGTCCAGAACCGGATTACGACGGAAATGCAGCAGGCTGCAACGCCGCGCCCACGCGCTGAACCCGCCGCGGGCCTGCCATCGTCGGTGAGCAGTTCGCTGTTGCCGCCGCTGCGGCCAGGAACGCCTCGTGTTTCGTCAAGGCAACTCGAGCAGCGCTTCGACTTGAAGGTGACGGACGCGCCAATTGGCCAAGTACTTCTGGCTATCGTGCAAGACACACCGTACAGCGTGCTGTTGAGCCCCAAGTCTCAACCCCCGATCCAGGTGACGGCGGGTCAGGTATCGCCGGCGGGCGGCGTTTCCGAAGTCCTGACCGTCAACCTCAAGGATGTGACGGTATTCGAAGCGCTCGACGCGATTCGTGAGATGTACGGTTATGAGTACACCGTGGACGGAAACCGCATCTACGTGCAGCCGCCCGATATGCGCACCAAGTTGTACCAAGTCAACTACATCCTCGGTCAGCGCAGGGGGGTGAGCGATGTGCAGGTGGTCGGTGGCGCATCGCCGAGTTCGTCAGGCAGCTCCGGTGGCGGATCCACTGGCGGATCGACCGGCACGAGTGGGAGCACAAGCGGCTCGTCTACCGGGGGCAGCTATTCCTCAGTGCAGACTAGCGGTTTGAGCAGCATCTCCAAATCCGATATCTGGGGCGAAATGGAGGACGCCGTTCGCACCGTACTCGGATGCCAGATTGCACGAAGCCAGCCTCGCGGGGGCGCGACCGGAGGGACCGGCGGTGGTTCCAGCTCTGGGGGCAATAGCCGAGCAGATGTCTCGTACGTGGGCGATACCCAGGTCGGCGAGCGCATGCGTGGTTCCGAAGGATGCAGCGGCGGCCGGGCCATGACGGTCAACCAAATGAGCGGCATCGTTGTCGTACGCGGGCTGCCAAAGGAGTTGCGCCAAATCGAGAGCCTGCTTCGCTCCATGCAGATCAGCGTGGAGCGGCAGGTGATCATCGAAGCGAAGATTATCGAGGTCGAGTTGAATTCCGGCTCGCAGCAGGGCATCAATTGGGCGGGCTTCCGCCAGGGTGTGCACCGCGGCTCGGTTGGGGCAAATGCTAATTTGTTCGACAGCACCGGCACTGCTACTCAAGGCACGGTTCTGTCGCAAGGTGGCACGACCGGTTCGACGGGGCAAAACCTCGCTACTCCCAGCTCGCTGGGTGACCTGCTCGGGAATGGCTTGATTGGTGTGGCCGGCGCGAACGCATTCTCCGCTGGGCTCGGCGTCGCACTGCAGTTCAGCAACTTCTCGGCGCTGATTAATTTCCTGGAATCGCAGGGCCGAGTGCAGGTTCTTTCGAGCCCGCGCATCGCCACATTGAACAACCAGAAAGCGGTGCTTAAGGTCGGGAGCGAAGAGCCGTTCGTAACGAACATCTCGGCAGCAACGAACAGCCAGAATCTCAATTCGACCGTGTCGACTCCTCCATCGCTGACCTATCAGCCGTTCTTCTCGGGTATCGCGCTGGACGTTACGCCGCAGATCGACGAGAGCGACAACATCACGCTGCACGTGCACTCGATGGTCAATTCCATCACCGAGAAGGAAAAGATTTCGGCACCATCGGGCGGCGCTGTGCGTGTGCCCTTCGCCGTGAACAGCATCAGCGAGACCGACAGCGTGGTGAAGGCGCGTGATGGCCAGGTGATCGTGATCGGCGGGCTGATGACCGAGAGCAGCTCGGACAGCCGCGACAAAGTGCCTGGCGCCGGAGATGTGCCCGTCGTCGGTGCGCTCTTTGGCAAGGCCAACCGTTCCACCGTCAAGCGCGAGTTGGTGATTCTGCTCAAGCCTACCGTCGTCAAGGGTGACGACACCTGGGCCGGCGACATCAACGCTGCCCAGACTCGCATCGACCGTTTGAACGCACCCGTCGCGAGGCCCGCGCTGCAGTAGCAACCATGTACCTCCAGCATTTCGCCCTGCGCGAGTTCCCTTTCAGCATCACGCCGGATACAAGCTTCTTCTTCTCGTCTTCCGGCTCGCAGGAGGCGCTGAACACCTTGCTGGTGGCGGCGCGCATGGGTGAAGGGTTCATCAAGATCACGGGCGAAGTGGGAACGGGCAAGACGCTCTTGTGCCGCAAGCTGATCATGAGTTTGGGCGGCGACTTTCGCGTCGCCTACATCCCCAACCCGTACCTGGAGCCGATCGCGCTTTTCATGGAGGTGGCCAGCGAACTCGGTGTGGAGGTCGATCTCAAGTCGAAACCCAACCAGCACCAGTTGCTGAAGATGCTCACCGACAAGTTGCTGGAGCTTGCGCGCGAAGGTAAGCGCGTCGTCATCTGCCTGGATGAAGCGCAGGCGATGCCGATTGAAACGCTGGAAGCTTTGCGCCTGCTCACCAACCTGGAAACAGAGAAGCGCAAGTTGCTGCAGGTGATCATCTTCGGCCAGCCGGAGCTGGAAGCAAAGCTGAACCACCCGTCGATCCGCCAGCTGAAGCAGCGCATCACGTTTCACTATCACCTGACGCC
>JAKFCC010000101.1:0-12097 GCA_036676795.1 Gemmatimonadota bacterium | reverse complement strand
CGTCATCCCAGGCCCGAAGGCGAACGGCTTCATCTCCCGCAACGAGCGAATACTCATATGCCTTTTCGTGTTCTCCACCGAGTCGGAAATGGTAGGCGAGCCGGTCGAGATCCTCCGGTGATCGCCGCTCGGCTTTCCTCTCCAGCACATTCGCGATCTGGCGGTGAAGAATGCGCCGACGTCGCGCAATGATGGACTGGTACAGCGCTTCCTGGGTCAGGGCATGCGGGAAGGTGTAGTGCTCGCGTCCCGCAACCCGCTCTTCTTTCAGCAGCTGATGCGCGACCAGCTGCTCGACCACGCCCACCAGCGTTTCCTCCGGCATTTCGAGAACTTCGTGAAGGGGCTCGAACTCGATCGTGCGGCCCATCACGGCCGCCACTGAAAGGGTATCGACTGCCTGTGCACCCAGGGCCTGCACGCGCGACATGACCGCTTCGCTGATAGTGTCGGGGATCTGCGAGCTTTCGATCTCCCGCGCAGCCTCAATGCTCGGGTCTATCGGGCCTTGGGCTGCGAGCGAATTCAGGATTTCTTCCGTAAAAAACGGATTGCCTTCGGCCCTGGACCAGATTGCGGCGACGAATGCCGGATGCGGCTCGACTCCCAGCATGCACTCGAGCATTTCTTTTGTGGCTTCGCGCGTAAGCGGTTCGAGGCCGATGATCTCGCCACACCGCTCCCGTGCAAAAGCTGCAAGGGTACGACGTAGCGGATGGGCAGAGTGCAGCTCGTCGGATCTGTAGGTAGCCACGATCATCAGCCGGAGCGCGCCAGCGCGATGCGCGATTCGCTGAAGCAGTTCGAGTGAGGTCGGGTCAGCCCAGTGAACGTCCTCGAGAACGAGCAGCATCGGGTCGTTTCCGGCCAGCTTCTCGAGCACGCCGAAGATGAGGCCAAAGGGTCGGTCCGGAGTGGCGTCGGAAGGAGTTCCACCCTGAGGAAGCTCCGGAAAAATTGGCGCGAGAATATCGCGCAGCGGACCCAGCATCCGTGCGACCGCATCTCCTTCGCCCTGCGCAATGCGAAAGCGAAGTGCGTCCATGAAGGGAGCGTACGGAACCGAGGACTCGACACTGTAGCAGCGTCCCTCCACGGTGCGAAAACCGCGCGAGACCGCCTCCTGCTTCAGGTCGCGGACCAGTGTGCTCTTGCCCACACCGGCCGGCCCGCCCACGAGAATTACTGCCCCGTGGCTCGACTGGGTGACGTTGAGGACCGAGACCAGCCGCGCAAGCGGTTGCTCCCGGCCGACCGACCTGGGACAGACGAGGGGTGCGTGCGTCATCCTGCGGCGCTGCTCCTTACTGTTGGAGTTCGACGGGTCCACGCACTCATATTGAGTGCCACAAGCTCCAATCGAGGACTACGAGCTGCCCGAGTGCCGGGGTGCCGTGGCTACCGGAGTATTCGTGGTATCGAATTCGACACGAATGTTTAGGGGGAGTTCGGGGAACTACGCGACAGGGTGAACTGCGGAAAGGGCGGACAAGGGCGGATTGGTTTTGGGGGGATGACATCGATGGGTTCGCGGTAATTCTCTCCATCCGCGTGGTTACCACCGTACCGCACATGCCGCCTTTGTCCGCCCTTTCCGTAGTTCGCCCTGTAGCGCAGTGCAGTCAAGCGTCAACTCACAACGATCCGTGCAATATCGGCAACGTCTTCTGCGGACAGCTGCAACGCCGGGGCGAGTGCGTTTGCGCGAACCTGCTCGGGACGCGTGGCGCCTGCGATGACCGAGGCAACAGGCTCGTGCGCCAGCAGCCAGGAGATGGCGAGTTCGAGCAGTGTTGCGCCTCGTGACTGTGCAAATGCCACAAGGCGCTCGACGACCTCGAGTTTCTCCGGCGGCGCACTCGCGATTCGTGTCCCGCTGGGCGCCGGCGCTCCCGCGCGGTATTTCCCGGTGAGCAGTCCGCTGGCAAGCGGGTAGTAGGGAAGGAATGCCATCCCGTTCCTGGCGCACCACTCAAGCACGCCATCTGTGCGCGGCGCCTGATGAAAGAGACTGAACTCATTTTGCACGCTCACGAACTTCTGCCTGCCGGAGCCGGTTGCGCTGTCTTTCGCCTCCTCCAGCATCCTGACGTCGAAGTAGGAGCACCCGATCTCGCGGACCTTTCCCTCGGCAACGAGTTCGGCGAGGGCGCCGAGGGTTTCAGCGATTGGGACTTTTGGGTCGGGGCGATGCAGCTGGTAAAGATCGATGTAGTCGGTCCCGAGGCGTTTGAGGCTCGCTGTTACGGCCTTTCGTAAATAGGCAGGTGATGCGCCAGTTCCCGGTGCCTCATCGGGATACCCGAACTTGCTCGCAATCAGGACATCCTTTCGCCGTGCGCCCAGTGCGCTCCCGAGGTACTCCTCGCTCTTCCCGCCGCCGTAGAGGGTGGCGGTGTCGAAGAAGTTGATCCCGGCCTCGATTGCAGCATTCACAACGTCCTTAGTGCGCGCTGCATCGATCCTGGGCCCGAAGTTGTTGCATCCAAGACCGACGATGGACACGTCAAGGGAGCCGAGCTTCCGTGTTTTCATCTTCATAGGATACTCAACTGAAGTCATGCTCCTTCCTTTTCTGTCCGCAGTCTTCCGTAGTTCCTTTGTCGCGCTCTTGCAGTTACGCCGAGCCGCGACGGAAGGGAATTCACCCTTCCTGGTGGTGCTTGATCTGTTTGCCTTCCGCCAGGTAAACCGCGTCCTCACCAATGTTCGTGGCCAGGTCTGCTATGCGCTCGAGGTTCCTGCCGACAAGTATCAGCGTGAGTGAATGGTTGATCGTCTTCGGGTCAGCCATCATATGCGTCAGCAGAACACGGAAGACCGACAGATTCAGCGAGTCCACCTCATCATCATCGCGGCAGACCTGCCTGCCGAGCGCGCCGTCGCCACGTATGAATGCATCGAGCGAGTCTGCCAGCATCTTCCGCGCTCGCCGCGCCATAACTTCGATCTCGGGCACGGGAATACCTGCGCTCGCATCGTCAGCGAGCTGCAGCGCACTTTCGGCGATGTTCACCGCGTGGTCTCCAACGCGCTCCAGATCATTTGAAACCTTGATCGCGCCAATTATGAACCGAAGATCCCGCGCCATGGGCTGTTGGAGCGCGAGCAGTTCCACTGCGACCTGCTCCACCTCTATCTCCAGCCGGTTCAGGTCAGCGTCTCCCTTGATCACTTCCTCGGCCATTGACCGGCTTCGTGTCAGAAGGGCCTGAACCGCCAGCTCTGTCCGGGACTCCGCAATCGCGGACATGCTTCGCAGCTGCTCCTTGAGAGCGCCCAGCTGGTCGTGAAAGTGCCTGAATCCCGCGCTGGGCGCAGAGCTGTTGGCTGGTGTCATCCGAATCTCCCGGTAATGTATGCTTCTGTTCGCTCTTCCCGCGGGCTGGTGAATATCTGCTCGGTTGCGCCAAACTCAACCAACTCGCCGAGATAAAAAAACGCTGTGTGATCGGACGCGCGCGCCGCCTGCTGCAGGTTGTGCGTCACGATCACAACTGTCAATTCCTGTTTGAGCTCATACAGCAGCTCTTCGATCTTCTGTGTCGAACCCGGGTCGAGGGCGCTCGCAGGTTCGTCCAGCAGCAGGACCTCGGGCTCGTTCGCCAGCGCCCGCGCGATGCAGATTCTCTGCTGCTGTCCCCCGGAAAGGCTGAGCGCACTCGAGTGCAATCGGTCCTTTACCTCGTCCCAGATCGCCGCGCGCCGCAGCGACTGCTCCACGATCCCGCTCAGTGCTGCGCGGTCTGACACTCCATTGATTGATGGGCCGTACGCCACATTGTCGAAAATGGATTTCGGAAAGGGATTCCAGCGCTGGAAAACCATTCCGATCTTCTGGCGCAGGGCGACGACGTCCATCGACCGATCGAAAATGCTCTTGCCGTCAAGGAGGATTTCACCTTCGCGACGCACGCCGGGAATCAGTTCATTTAGCCGGTTGATCGATCTCAGGAACGTTGATTTGCCGCACCCCGACGGACCAAGGAGTGCCGTCACAGCGCGCGGGGGAACGGCAATGGAGACGTTGCTGAGTGCGCGCTTGTCCCCATACCAGAATGAGTAGTCGCGCGCCTCGATGGTTCCGAACATGGCCTTGTCTGCAGGCGCTACCGGAGGGTGAGCAGCGGTCATCCGAACCTTCCGGTGATGTACGCTTCAGTTCGCCTGTCCTTCGGGGCTGTAAAGATCTCGTTCGTCGGTCCGAACTCCAGGAGCTCGCCCGCCAGCATGAACGCGGTACGGTCCGAAACTCTGGCGGCCTGCTGCATGTTATGGGTGACAATCACCACCGTCACGCTGTCGCGGAGCTGATATACGAGCTCTTCTACCTTCTGAGTGCTCAGCGGATCGAGCGAAGCAGTTGGCTCGTCGAGAAGCAGTACTGGAGGATTCGTGGCCAGTGCCCGCGCGATGCACAATCGCTGCTGCTGGCCCCCGGAAAGTCCCAATGGGCTCGAGTCGAGGCGATCCTTCACTTCTTCCCAGAGCCCGGCGCGCGTAAGGGCCTCCTCAACCAGCTCCTCGAGCTCAGTGCCCGACAACTTCGTCTGGCTGTCCGCCCGGACCCCCGCCGTCACGTTGCCGCGGATCGACATGGTTGGGAAGGGAGTGGGGCGCTGGAAAACCATTCCGACCTGCTTCCTTACAGCCGTCGGGTTGGTTCCCTTGCCATAGATCGAGCGTCCCAGAATTTCTACCTTGCCTTCCACCCGCGCGCCGGGAATGGTCTCGTGCATCCGGTTCAGGCAGCGCAGCAATGTCGATTTTCCGCAGCCGGAGGGACCGATGATCGCTGTGACTGCATTCGTGGGTACTTCCACCGATACATCCCACACGGCGGTAGTCTCTCCGAAAAAAGCGGAAAGGTGCCAGGTGCGAATGCACGGCGGCGCCGAACCGGACGCACGGGTCTCCTCACGCTTCGTTCTCAGTGCAACGGACAACGGCGCCGACAGAAGCTGTTCAGTCAACTGGACCGCCGTAACGCGAACGGGTCAGAAAGCGAGAGATCAGGCTGATGATCAGCACGATCAGGATCAGCACCAGCGCGCCAGCCCAGGCCTGGGCATGCCATTCGTCGTAAGGACTGATCGCGTACGTGAATATCTGAAGGGGCAGTGCGGCTATTGGCTGATCCAGCGATGTAGACCAGAACTGATTTCCAAAGGCCGTGAACAACAGGGGTGCGGTCTCACCCGCAATCCTGGCAACAGCGACCAGTGCACCCGTCGCAATGCCGGCCAGTGCAGTGCGCAGGACGATAGAGATGGACGTGCGCCATCGCGGATATCCCAGGGCGAGGGCGGCTTCACGGAGCGACACGGGCACTGTGCGGAGCATTTCCTCCGTCGTCCGAGTCACCAGCGGAATCATCATTGCCCCAAGCGCGGTACCGCCCGCGAGCGCTGAAAAATGGCCGGTGCGACGCACCAGAAATTCCCATGCAAATATTCCCACTACGATGGACGGCAGTCCGTTCAGTACATCGGCGAGGAATCGCACGGTTTGGGCAAGTCCTGTCCTTCGCTTTTCCGCCAGGTAAAGCCCGGCTCCGATTCCAATCGGAAGTCCGATCGCACTCGCGACGCCTATGAGAATCAGTGTCCCCACAATCGCATTGGCCATCCCGCCGCCAGCTTCGCCCACAGGCTGCGGCATCTGCGTGAAAAACGACAGAGACAGCGAGGACGCGCCTTTCTTGATCAGGTGAAAAAGAATCAAGAGCAGCGGCAGCGTCGCCAGAACAGCGGCGAGCCAGGTGAGCCCGATCATCACTCCACTCAGCGCATGTCGAGCCCGGCGGGTTTTCATATGGCACGCTCGCGCGAGACACGCCACACAAGCCAGCGCGCAATCGCATTGACAAGGATCGTTATCCCGAACAGCACCGCGCCGACTGCCATGAGCGCAGAGAGGTGCTGTTCACTACCGGCTTCACTGAATTCGTTCGCGATGAGGGAAGCCATGGTATATCCGGGTGCGAAGAGTGACGCGGATATTTCGGCGCGGTTGCCTATTACCATGGTCACCGCCATCGTTTCACCCAGTGCCCGTCCGAGTCCAAGCATGATGCCACCAACAATTCCGGATCGCGCGTACGGAATGACTGCGTCCCGTATCATTTCCCAGCGAGTGGCGCCGAGGGCAAGTGCCGCCTCACGCTGCGATCTCGGCACCGCCAGCAGTACCTCACGTGATACTGCGGAGATGTAAGGCAGCGCCATGATTGCCAGCACCACTCCGGCCGCGAGCATGCTGGGCCCATAGGCGGGTCCCGAGAAGAACGGTGTGCCGCCCAGGTGCAAAGTGTCTCGAAGAAATGGCATCACATGTTCTCGCAGCAATGGCAGGAGAACAAAGATCCCCCATAGACCGTACACCACGCTGGGAACCGCGGCGAGCAGGTCCACAAGGAATGCAACCGGCTGCCGCAGCCATTTCGGTGCAAACTCCGACAGAAATAGTGCAACACCAATCGCGAGCGGTGTTGCAAGAATGAGCGCGATCACCGACGAGACCAGCGTTCCAAAGATTGCCGGACCTGCGCCGAACTTGCCGGCGTTCACATCCCATTCGCTGGATGTGATGATCGAGAGCCCCTGCGAAGCGAACGCGGGCCACGCTGCTATCAGGATCGCCAGTCCGATTCCAACCACGAGAAGCGGAACTACAAGCGCACAGGCGAATGTGACGACCGCGTAGATCCTGTCACCAATCGCCGCCCCGGAAAACCCGAGGCGGCCGGCATTGGATGATGATTCTTGTCCGGGCAATGCTTTACTTCGGCGCGCCGAACTCGATTTTTGCCAGGTCAGTCTTCAGCCTGGCGGTCATCTCGGCGGGGAGGGGAGCGTAATCAAGTGCGGCAGCCTGAGCCTGTCCCTGCGTCAACCCCCAAGTGATGAAGTCCACGAGCTGCTTTCCCTTTGCAGCGTCCTGCTGATTCTTGTACACGAGCATCCAGGTGAAGGAAGCGATCGGGTAGGCGTTCTTGCCAGGCGCGTTTACAATCGAGATCCGGTAATCGGAGCTTGCGGGCAATGCTGCCGAAACGCCGGCGGCTGCAGCTGTGACCGACTCCAGGCTCGGCGCTACCCACTCACCATTTGCGTTGCGGATTTCTGCAGATGGAAGGTTGTTGTGCTTTGCGTAGGACAACTCGACGTAGCCAATGGTCCCCGGCGTCTGTTTCACCTGGCCTGCGACGCCTTCGCTGCCCTTGCCACCCAGTCCTACTGGCCAGTTCAGCGTTTGTCCTTTGCCAACTTTGTCCTTCCAGGCGCTGCTCACCGCGGTGAGATAGTCGCTAAGGATAAATGTCGTTCCGCTCCCATCGGCGCGGTGCACGACCAGGATATCGAGGCTCGGGAGAGCGACCCCGGGATTCAGCGCGGCTATGCGCGCATCGTTCCACTTGGTAATGCCGCCGAGGAAAATATCGCCGAGCACTTCACCAGTCAGCTTCAGCGGCTGCTTGAGTGAAGGAAGGTTGTAGGTGATCGAGACGCCGCCGAGCGCGGTGGGGATATGCAGGACTGCGCCGCCCTTCGCCTTGGCCGCCTGTTCATCTGTCATGGGCCCATCGGTTGCGCCGAAGTCCACAACGCCGTCAGACAGCTGGCGGATTCCGCCACTGGAGCCAATGGACTGGTAGTTGACCTTCACGCCCGTTTGTTCCGCGTACATGGATGCCCACTTCGAGTACAGCGGATACGCGAAACTGGAACCGGCGCCGGTAATGTTGCCAGCTTCTGCACTGGCGTTCGCGGTTGCTGCATTGCTGGAACTGTCGCCTTCCTTGCCGCAAGCAATCGCGACAAGGGATAAGAGTGCAAGCTTCACGATTTTCACAAAGACTCCTGATTATTTGTCGGCGGGCGATGTGCTCGCCGATACGGTTCAAAAATTTGCGACGAGATGCAGGAAGTACGTTTTCGACGTGGCAGCGACTGCGCCGGCATGGGGCGTGGTTTCCTGGTAATCGAAGGCCAGTGAACTCTTCTTGTTCAGGTCCCATGTGAGTCCTGCGATTACGCTGTTCACATATCCGCTGCGTGCGGTGTTGGGAGTGAAGCGATCCCAGCGGGCGACGACGCCCAGCGGGAGAGTCGATTTATCGTTCAGGAACCTGAAAGGTTTCGCGGTGATGAAGGCCGCTGCGAGCCGGCCAGTGCTGTCGATTGCCGATCTTGGCGAGCTGAGTGTGTTTGCGCCGGTGTCCTTGCCATCCTTGCGCACATCCAATTCAAATCCGGCTGTAAGTCGCGGATCGCGCACGCCCGCAAAAACTCCGGACCTGATGCGCGGGAGTGAGGAGCCCACAGGACCGATCTGGCCCGTGCCACCCGCGGCGAAGGTGCTGGCGATCGCACCCCGGTAGGTCCACCCACTCAGTGTAAGGTTTTTTGCGAACTTGTTGCTCGACGCCGACAGAGGCGTGAAAGAAACGCGGGCAGCGTAGTCCTTGAAGCGGTCCGTCTCGCGGGAGGTATATCCAGTCCCATTGGATATGGTTGCGTAAATCTCGCCAAGCTTGTTCGGAAAACTCACGAGCGTGCCTATACCGGCGTCCGACGATGAAAAGAATCCCGCGCGCTCGATGGACGTGGGGGAGATCCAGCGTGGCCAGAAGGATTCGATGTGATCGATCACGACGTTGTGGATCAGGCCCCCGCGTGCCACGCCGTTCCACCTGCTGCCTTTCAGGTAGTCATACTGTAGATAGGCGTACTTGGCGCGTATGACCCAGCCTTTGTAGAATCCGTCGCCGGGCGCGCTCGTCTGCTGGAATACGTCGGCGGTTATCCGTATGCTGGCCCGCTCGCCAGCCGGCATCTTGAAGGTGAGGTACGCACGCTCCAGGTCGAACTTGTTCTGGGAGTGTGCAGGTCCGGCGTCGCCGCGGTACTGGAAGTTGGCGTAGATGACTCCCGAGAAATCCAGAGCTGGCGTCACCGCGGAGGGTGCCGGCGGGGCAGGGCGGGTACTGTCGGCGGCCTGCTGGGCGCCCCCAATGATCGGCGCTGAAAGAGCTGCTGCGAAACCAATGCTGCAAAGGACCGTTCTTACCACTTGCCACTCCGTGAGTGATGCGTCGGAGATAAGTTCAAAGTTACATGTCACGGGGGAGCGACTGAAGTGTCAAGGTTGTGTAACACCTCCGGTCTCGGTCTCTCCGTGCCTGTCCGTGGTGTTCAGTGGTTCCCCTGTCGCTGCTTTCGCAGGCACATGGCTGCCGCCTTGACCTAAAGCCCCTAGCCGCATAGCTTTAACCAAGTACAACACGGTAAGTGAACGACCCGGCTGGTCGTTCCACCCTTCGGCCCTCGCAGTTTGAGGTGTGCTGCTGGAGTTTTTGCCAAGATTTCTGGGCTACATACGCCCAGAAATTCGACGCGGACTCCTATTTGGGTCCGCGTTTTTTGTTTTTTACCTTCTGAGGGAATTCAGTATTCAGGACACCACAAAGGATTCGGCGAAACGCGTTCGCGTGAACCGGCAGATCCGCATTTCCCCGCTTCGAGTCATTGCAGCAGATGGTGCACAGCTGGGAATCATGGATGTCGACACAGCGATGGCGAAGGCAGTTGAGCAGGGTTTGGATCTGGTCGAAGTAGCACCGCTGGCTCGTCCCCCGGTAGTCCGGATCATGGACTACGGAAAGTTCAAGTTCGAGCAGGCGAAGATGGCCAGACAGGCGAAGAAGAAGCAGCACGTGATTCACCTCAAGGAAGTGAAGTACCGTCCAGGAATTGAGGAACACGACTTCCAGACCAAGACCAGGCACGCCCGTGAGTTCCTGAAAGAAGGAAACAAAGTGAAGGTCACCTTGATGTTCAGGGGACGGCAGATCGCCCACCCGGAGCTGGGACGTCAGGTTGTTACGAGAGTCGCACAGGAGTTGATGGACGTCGCAAAGATCGAAACTGACGCAAAGTTCGAAGGGAAGTTCATGACGATGATCCTCGCGCCGAAGTAGCAGGCCGCGAGCAACAATTACGCACGAGAAGAGTCACAATGCCGAAAATGAAGACGCACAAGGGTGCGAAGAAGCGGTTCTCGGTGACGGGAACCGGCAAGGTGAGAAGGATGAAGGCTTTCAAGAGCCACATTCTCACCAAGAAGACATCTAAGAGAAAGCGTCGCCTGCGTCAGGCGACCACCATCAAGACCAATGGTGAGACACGTAACATCAAGCGCCTGCTTCAGGCATAAGGGAGAACAACGATGCCTAGAGTAAGATCGAATGTCGTGCGCCTGAAGCGCAAAAAGCAGATCATGAAGGCGGGTAAGGGAGCATTTGGTGCCCGCAGCAAGCTCTGGAAAGCAACGAAGGAAAACGTCGAGCGTGGCTGGAAGTACGCTTACCGGGATCGCAAGAACAAGAAGCGCGATTTCCGCAAGCTCTGGGTCATGCGAATCAACGCGGCTGCCCGTGAAAACGGCATGTCGTACAGCGTCTTCATGAACGGAATCAAGAAGGCGGGGATCGAGATCGACCGCAAGGTGCTCTCCGATATCGCCATCAATGATGCGAGCGCCTTTACGGCAATCGCGGATAAGGTAAAGTCGGCGCTGACAGCGGCGTAGTTTTCTCCGATACTATAGGGGTCCTGCCAGCACATAAGTTGGTGGGACCCCTTTTGGTTTTCCAAGCGGACAGGAGCGAAGGAGCGACGGACAGAATCAGAGAACCGCTATGTTGTTATGCTTAAACCCTCAGATCCTGTCCGTCGCTCCATCGCTCCTGTTGAGGTAGTCCAACACAGATAGATGACAACGAACCTCTCGGAATTCAAAGCAGCTGTATCTGACATCGAGAAGTCCGGCTCCGAAGCAATCACCAGCGCTTCCGACCAGACCGCGCTCGATGAAGCCAAGGGTCACTATCTCGGACGCAAATCCGGAAAGCTGACCGAATGCATGCGCGCGCTTCCGTCGCTGCCCATCGAAGAGCGCAAGGAAGCGGGCGCTCTCATCAATGAAGTGAAGGGAAGGCTGGAAGCTCTCCTCGACGAGAAGCTCCGCACCATGCAGCGCGGCAAATCCAGGATCGCCGCTGGCGACCTCACCATGCCCTCGCGCAAGCGCTGGATTGGCGGCAAGCACCCGGTCACGATCGTCATCGAGGAAATCCAGGACATCTTCCGCGAGCTGGGGTTCACAATAGCAGTCGGTCCCGAAGCCGAAACCGAGGAGCTGAATTTCACAGCCCTCAACTTCCCGCCAGATCACCCGGCGATGGACCTGCACGACACGCTCTACCTCGGCGACAAGGTCCTGCTCCGCACCCATACCTCACCGGTGCAGATCCGGACGATGCGCGGCCACAAGCCGCCCATCCGGGTCCTTAGCCCGGGCAACGTGTACCGCCGCGATTTCTTTGACGCGTCCCACGCGCCCATGTTCGCGCAGATAGAAGGTCTCTCCATCGACGAAGGAATCAGCTTCGTGGACCTCAAGGCCACCCTCAACCTGTTCGCGAACAGGTTCTTCGGCGCCACTACAACACGGTTCCGCCCAAGCTTCTTTCCGTTCACAGAGCCATCCGCCGAAATGGATGTGCAGTGCGTGCTCTGCAAAGGTGCCGGCTGCCCCGCGTGCAAGGGTTCGGGCTGGATGGAAATACTCGGCAGCGGAATGGTGCACCCGCGAGTGCTCGACGGAGCAGGGATCGATTCGTCGAAGTATTCGGGCTGGGCATTCGGCATGGGCCCGGCGCGGATTGCAATGCTGCGCTACGAGATCCCGGATATCCGTCTCCTCTACGATTCCGACATGCGCTTTCTAGAGCAGAAGTGGGGTGGCGCATGAACGCGTCCTATGAATGGCTCCGCGCATTCGTTCCCTTCGACCAGTCTCCCAAAGAACTGGCGGACATGCTCACCATGCGGTGCGCAACCGTCGAAGAGCTGGTGGCGCTCCGGTCGGACCTCAATGAAATCCTGATCGCGAAAGTTCTTACCGCAGTTCCGCACCCCAACTCCGACCACCTCACGCTGACCACTGTGGACGCAGGCACCGGTGAGCCAGTGTCGGTGGTCTGTGGTGCCCCGAACGTCGAAGCCGGTGCGACATATCCGTATGCGCCTGT
>JAKFCC010000100.1:0-12969 GCA_036676795.1 Gemmatimonadota bacterium | reverse complement strand
CGACGTGTGCTTGTACAGCTGGTTCAGGACAACGCGCGGAATCGCATCGCGCTTCAGCTCCATCACCACGCGCATGCCGTCCTTGTCGGACTCGTCGCGCAGCGCGCTGATGCCCTCGATCTTGCCATCCTTGACCAGGTCGGCGATGTCCATGATCAGCTTCGCCTTGTTCACCTGGTACGGAAGCTCGGTGACCACGATCTGCGACTTGCTGCCGCGCTCGTTCTCCTCGATCACTGCACGTGCGCGCATCACGATCCGGCCGCGGCCGGTCTCCTGGTAATCCTTGATGCCCGCGCGGCCGTAGATGTAACCGCCGGTCGGGAAATCCGGTCCCTTGATCATCTTCCGGATTGCGGTCGAATCAACTGTTGGGTCGTCGATTATCGCGACGAGCGCGCTGACGACCTCACGCATGTTGTGCGGCGGAATGTTCGTCGCCATTCCAACCGCGATTCCGCTGGATCCGTTGACCAGCAGGTTCGGGATCGCTGAGGGAAGAACCTTGGGCTCGAGCAGGCGGTCATCGAAGTTCGGTGCGTAGTCCACAGTCGCACGATCGATGTCCGCGAGCATCTCCATCGCGACGCGCGTGAGCCGCGCTTCGGTGTACCTGTACGCAGCTGCAGGATCGCCGTCCACACTTCCGAAATTTCCCTGGCCATCCACGAGCGGATAACGCAGCGAGAAGTCCTGCACCATTCTGACGAGCGCGTCGTACACGGAGCTGTCACCGTGCGGGTGATACTTACCGAGCACGTCACCGACCACGGTCGCGGACTTCTTGTAAGGACGCCCCGGAACCAGTCCGAGTTCGTTCATCGCGTACAGAACCCGGCGATGCACCGGCTTCAATCCATCTCGCACATCCGGAAGAGCCCGGGAAACAATTACGCTCATCGAGTAGTTGATGAACGACTCTTTGATCTCTTCGTGAATGAGCCGCGGGAGGATGCGCTCGCGGTTATTTGGGGCAGTCATTTCGGAGGAATTTCCGGCTGATTTTTGGGAGTTTTGGCGACCCAGCAATATACCGAAAACAGTGTCCACTTACAAGGACAAGTTTCTTGCGTAAGTGCTGAAATGACAACGTCTTATAAGCTATCCGCTAATAGCGTTCAGCTATCAGCTTCCAGCTCGTCGTTTCTCTCCCTTACAGCAAGAACGAGCTTGACGCTAATAGCTCAACGCTACCAGCTATTAGCTGTTGTCTAAACTCCTGTCGGTCCGCCGGCCGCGCACGCAGATTCGTGCAGGCATTCTTGGAGGTTTCATGCGCAAACTGGGATTTCTGGTCGCCGTGGTTGCGATGTCAGGCTGTATTGCCGTTGTTGGAAATACAACGAAAGCCACGGTCTCGGATCAGTCGCTACCTGCAGTTCACGAAGGCCGGGTGACGGTACACTCCAACTCCGTCGAATGGCGCACGGGCCCCGCGAGCCTGCCGGCCGGGGCTCAGATGGCGGTGCTGGAGGGCGACCCCACGACCTCGGGTCCCTTCACAATGCGGCTGCGCTTCCCGCGTAATTACATCGTGCCGCCCCACTACCACACCGCAGTGGAACACATAACCGTCATCAGCGGCCGCATGCACCTTGGAATGGGGGAACGGATCGACATGGGTTCCGCCGCGACGCTCACAGCGGGATCGTTCAGCATGATGCCCGCGGGGATGCGGCACTTCGCTCACACCCTGGAAGAAACTGTACTCCAGGTGAACGGGAACGGGCCGTGGCGAATCGTTTACGTGAACTCCAACGACGACCCGCGAAACAAGTAACTGCAACGTACAGCTATTGGCTGTTGGCTGACGCTATTGGCAGCCAATGGCCAATAGCCTCGCGCCAATAGCTAACGGCCGTATGTTGTCCTTCTAGAGCTCCGTGGACCGAGCATCATTCACAGAGTACTGCCCCGAATGGCCCGCAGCCTCCCACTCGTCCTGCAGCTCGAGCTGGTCGTGCTCCGCTGCAATCGCATCCTTCTCGGCGCGGTACCGGTCGTACCACTCGCGCGTCACCTGGCCGGCAAGATCCCTGTTGCCCAGTCCAAAGGCCATCGCCAGCGCGAACGCAACTGCGCCGAACAGAATGGCGAATGCAGTCGTGACGATCTCACTCGCCACACCCAGCTCCTGGAGCGCCATGAAAACCGCGAGCACGATCACACCGCCGCGGCCGATGCGCGCCAGCGTTGGACCGCCGTGCAGTCCGCCCGCTGAGGCCATGATGAGTCCGCCCACGAATCCGCCAAGCACGATGCCGACCACGATGATGACAATCGCGGCGATCACGCTGGGGATGTAGCTCACCAGCTCCGAGAAAACGTTCGCGAGCGACTGCAGGCCGAGCGCATTCGCGGCAACCAGCATCACCGCGAACATCACGAACCAGAACACCAGGTTCGCTGCGACACGGGTAGGATTGATGTGCGAGCCTGACCGCTCCACCGCCTGCATCACTCCGCCGCGCTCGAGCAGGTCATTCAGCCGGATGCGGCGCATGATCTTCGACGTGCCCCGCTCCAGGAGCCGCGCGAGCAGGTAGCCTGCAAAAAGAATTACAAGAGCGCCCAGCAGCGCCGGCACATACCGGTAAAGCTGGTCGAAACTCATCTGAAGTCGCTCACCAAAGGTGAGATCCATATTATCGCCCACGGTCGTTCTTTTGATTTAGAGGGACGGGAAAGATACTTCCTAATGAAAGGAGTGGCAGTCGTGTCAGGGAGCCAGGAGGTCGTGGGAACGGCAACGTACGGCCGTTGGCTGTTGGCGGGAACTACCGCTATTGGCCGTTGGCGGCCAATGGCCAATGGCTATCAAGCCAACAGCCAACGGCCGTAAGTTGTTTTTGCCTAGAACGTGACCTGAACCAAAGGATGCTTCCCCGGCACCTTCGCCGCCGCCATAAGCAGACTCTGCGGCACGAACGTCACCCGCTTCCCTGCCTCCGGTGCCGCCTCGGCAAACCTCTTTCCGGCGATGAGACCCAGAACGCCTCCCACCGTACCGAGCGAGAACGCCAGCTGCGGATTGTCACTCTGGTCGTCGATGAGAACGGCGACACCGCCTCCCATCAGTACACCAGCGGCAGTACCAAGTCCGATGAGCGCAGCGTCTCCGCGGGTATGGTCATACCGGCGAACAAAGAGTCTGTCGCCCGCGATGACGCCGCCGACGAACCCGGTGGTAACCGCGACGCCAAGGGCGGACACGGACGAGTTGTCCCGCGCCGTCAGTGCTGCACCCGCCAGCGCACCAAGCCCGCCGGTCGCCCACAGCGTTCCGATGTCACCAGCTGTGACGTTGTAACTCGCCTTGCGCGCGTACATATAACCCAGCGGATATCCGACAAGCCCGCCGGCCAGCGCCATGGCTGTCGCGCCATCCTCCGACAGACGGGACTTGCACACCTCGTATCCATACGGAACGCCGTAGGGAGCCGATATTTCGGCCCGGCACGTTTCTCCCGCGGCCAGCACCACGCCAACGGCTGTAAGGGCCAGGAAATCAGCGCCAAATCCAGTCGCGGCAGCCTCTCCTTCAAGCATAGTCTTGCCAAACTTGAGTCCGAGCGCAGTACCGGTTACACCGCCGGCGAGCGCTCCGAATGCAGTCGGCTTGGAATTATCTGCGGCGAGATGCATCGCTGCGGCACCGGCAAGTGCACCACGCGTTGCGCCATGAGTTGCCAGCTCGTTCTGTGCGGAACTGATCGGCATGTTGCGCGCGAGCTGTGATGCCGCAAAGAAGGTCGCGCCCGAAACCAGGAGGTAGGTCGCCGTCGCACTCGACGCGTTGCCCTCGACGACGCTCGCCGCCGTTGGACCGTAGATCAGCAATCCGATCAGCGTCTGGTTGCGAATAAACGCGATGCGCGCCTCGGATCCGATACGCTTCCCTGACGCTGCCGACACCGCGCCCAGATTCATCGCAAAGGCGCGCTTCGCCTCCGCCGATATCGGATACCGCTCGACGGTTCCGTTCCTGCGATTCACGACCAGCACATAGGTGCTGTCGGTCACCGCATACAGCCGGGCTTCCGTGAAATTCCGATCCACAGGCCAGGATGTTACACCCAGCGAGTTTGCGATCTCCGGGGTGACTACCATCACCCGTCCGGCAGAATCGAATGGAACGGGGCGCTCGATAACCTGCGCACCCGAAACACCGGCAACGACTGCCAGCAGCAACCCGGTCAAAACTGACTTTGCAAGACTCACGACTTCTCCTGATTGGTTATACCGAACGAGACTTCGGGGAGGTTCCGGGAACGCAGCTGGGCCATTGCAGCTCTCTCTGTTGCGGCTGGTTACCCTGCAGGTCCCACAACTATATAGACGCTAGTTGCGGGTTCCGCGTTTCACGTCGTAGATCGCGCTGCGGTGGCACTTCCCGCAAATCAGCCATTCGCGCTTGCGAGCATAGCCCAACCCGAACGATCCCCCGCCAATCTCGCGCCGGGTAAGCGGGGTATTACACCGCGGGCAGTGCGGAGTTGCGCCCGTGAGATCCACCTTCTTGATCTCGGTCAACTCCTCGGGAGTGTACTGCGCGGACTCTGTCACCTCAGCTGATCCTCAGCACGATCTTTCCGAACTGCTCGCCGCGCGCGAGCTGCTCGAAAGCCGCCCGGCCCTCACTCAGGTCGTAAACCGAATCGACCGGCGGCATCAGGTTCCCGCTGTTGAATTCCCCGACCACAGCCGCAAACTCTGAATCGTTCCCCATCGTCGATCCCATCAGCTCGTACTGATTCCAGAACAGCTTGCGAATGTCGATCTCCGCCGCCGGGCCTGTTGTCGCTCCGCAGGTCACGAGACGCCCGCCCTTTCGCAGCGTCAGCAGTGACTGCTTCCAGGTGGCCTGGCCAACATTGTCGATCACGACGTCCACCCCGCGCTTGCCTGTGCGCGTCCGGATCTCCTTCGCCACATCCGTATTCCTGTGATTCAGAACCTCGTCGGCCCCCATCGCTTTCGCGCGGGCGAGTTTTGCATCGCTGCTGGAAGTAACCCAGGCGCGTGCACCAATCAGTTTCGCAATCTGCAGACACGCGATCGCAACTCCTCCTCCAATTCCCCAGATCAGGACGTCCTCGCCCGGCTGCACGCGCGCACGCGTCACCATCATCCGCCAGGCGGTGAGCGATGCGAGCGGAAACGCCGCCGCCCTGACGAACTGTTCATCAGTCAGCTCAGCGCCGGCAATCCTCGCGACATTCGGGGTGGGAACGACGATGTACTCCGCAAAGGTCCCGGGCAGATGCTCGCCCAGCAGCTTGAAGTTCGTGCAGAGCGACTGCTCTCCGTCCATGCAATACTCGCACGTGCGATCGCTGATTCCGGGATTGATCACCACAGCATCACCGGGCGCGAAATCACCGTCCCCCACATCGATGACACCCGCGCCGTCGGCGCCTGTTATCCACGGGGGCGTAATAGTCACGCCCGGAAGGCCGGCAACCACAAATAGATCCAGATGGTTCAACGCGGCCGCTCGCAGCCGAACACGCACATGACCGGGCGGCACCGGGGCCATTGGCAAATCGTCTCGATACTCCAGCCTGTCGAGCCCGCCATGGGCCGAGATTGTTAGTGCTCGCACCGCTCTACGTCCGGGTTATATTCAAGCGCACGCCCCCTGAGTCCTGGGCGCAAGATACTGACTTTTGGACCTGTCGAACACACTGCAACTTCGCGGAAAACTGAAATGCTAGAGCTGAAGGTCCCACCGCTGGGTGAATCGATTGTCGAGGCCACGGTATCCCGCTGGACCAAGAAAGAGGGAGACTCCGTCGCGCTCGGCGAAACTCTGGTGGAATTGGAGACCGATAAAATCACGGTTGAAGTCCCGGCCCCCAAGGCCGGCGTACTATCCCGGATCCATAAAGTCGAAGGCACCGTCGTCAAAGTCGATGAGCTGATCGGCGAAGTCGACGAAACCAAAGCCGGCGCCGCACCGTCTGCACCCGCTCCAGCCGCGACTGCTCCTGCCGCAGCTCCTGCAGCAGAGCCCGCCGCGGCTGACTCCTCCACCAAGTCCTCACCCGCAGCGCGCAAGAATGCAGCTGAAGCGGGCGTGGACATCAATGCGGTGCCGGGAACCGGCCGCGGCGGAGTGGTGAGCAAACCCGATGTTATCGAATATGTAGGCAAGGAACGCGAAGGCTCATCCCAGCCACTGGGTACGGCCGCTCCCGCAGCTGCTGCCGCTCCGGCTCCGGCTGCGCCTCCGAAAGCTGTCCCGACCGCTCCGCCGCGCAAACCGGGCGAGCGCGAGACACGAGAGAAGCTTTCCACCCGCAGGAAGAAGATCGCCGAGAATCTCCTGGCTTCCCAGGCGAACACCGCGCACCTCACGACCTTCAACGAAATCGACATGTCCAACATCAACGCGCTCCGCGAGAAGTTCCGCGACCGCGTTGAGAAGGAGAATGGCGTGAAGCTCACCTTCATGCCCTTCTTCATCAAGGCTGCCTGCATGGCGCTGGAAAAATTCCCAACCGTGAATGCACAGCTCGACGGCGACAGCATCATCTATCGCCACTACGTGAACATGGGAATCGCTGTTGCGTCCGACCAGGGACTTGTAGTTCCCAACATCAAGGACGCTGACACGAAAGGAATTCTCCAGCTCACCGCCGAGATGGGCGCGCTGGCCAAGCGTGCGCGCGACGGCAAGCTCACGATGGACGATCTCACCGGCGGCACCTTTACAATCACCAACGGCGGCGTCTTCGGGTCGCTGGTCTCCACACCCATCATCAACTATCCCCAGGTCGGAATACTCGGCCTGCACAAGACACAGGATCGCCCGGTCGCCGTCGATGGACAGGTCGTGATCCGGCCCATGATGTATGTCGCACTCTCATACAATCACCAGATAGTCGATGGACAGCAGGCGGTGCTCTTCCTCGTGAGAATCAAGGAACTCATGGAAGATCCCGCCGGCATGCTGGTCGCGTGACCGCCGCTGCCCAGACCCAGGCCGATGTAGTGATCATCGGCGGCGGGCCCGGCGGCTATGTCGCCGCAATCCGCGCAGCACAGCTGGGCCTCAACACGATCTGTGTCGAACTCGACAAGACGCTCGGCGGCACCTGCGTCAACGTTGGATGCATCCCGTCCAAGGCGCTGCTGACTTCGTCCGAGCACTACGAGTTCATGCGCACCCACGCCGCTGATCATGGCGTGAAGGTGGGCGACGTTCAGCTCGATCTCGCCACGATGCTCAAGCGGAAGGACAGCGTCGTCGCACAGAACACCAAGGGCATCGAGTTCCTCTTCAAGAAGAACAAGATCACCTGGGCAAAGGGCCGGGGAATCCTGCGCGCGGGGAATGTGGTGGATGTAGAGGGCGCCGACGGAAAAACGCAGAGCTACAAGGCGAAGAACGTGATCATCGCCACAGGCTCCGTTCCCGTGGAACTTCCCTTCCTCAAGTTCGACGAGGAGCGCGTGCACTCCAACGTGGGCGCACTCAGGATCCAGAGCGTCCCGAAGCATCTCATCGTCATCGGTGGCGGTGTAATCGGACTCGAGCTTGGCAGTGTCTGGCGCCGGCTCGGCGCGAAGGTCACAGTCGTCGAACTCGCGCCGACGATCCTTCCGGGCAACGACGAAGAGATCATCAAGGAAGCGGACAAGATCCTTCGCAAGCAGGGGCTCGACATCCGCGCAGGAACCAAGGTTGTTTCAGCCAAGCGGAATGGCGACGTCGTGTCGGTCGAGATCGAGAAGGACGGAACGAAGGAAACACTCGAAGCCGACCACGTTCTCGTGTCCGTCGGCCGGAAGCCGGCACTCAATGGAATCGATGCGAAGGCGCTCGGGCTCGCGCTGGGCCAGCGCGGCGAGATCATTGTGGACGAACAGATGCGCACCAATCTCCCGAATGTCTTTGCAATTGGTGACGCAGTGGGCGGAAAGCTGCTCGCGCACAAGGCTGAAGAAGAAGGCGTTGTCGCTGCCGAGGTCATTGCGGGTCACAAGGCGCACATGGACCACAAGTCCATGCCGTCAGTAGTCTACACCTGGCCCGAGATTGCGAGCGTTGGACTGGCTGAACATGAAGTGAAGGCGAGCGGCCGCGAGTATAGCGTGGGCAAGTTCCCCTTCTCCGCCAACGGCCGCGCGCGCTCGATGGGCGAGACCAGCGGATTCGTGAAGTTCATTGCCGACAAGAAGACGGACGAGCTGCTTGGCTGCCACATGATCGGGCCGAACGTCTCAGATCTCATCCAGGAAGTCGTGCTCGCGTTCGAGTACCGTGGATCGTCGGAGGACATCGGGATCACCGTCCACGCGCACCCGACGCTGTCGGAAGTTGTAAAGGAAGCGGCGCTGGGCGCCCTGGGCCGCTCCATCCACATATGAGAAACAGCTTGAAGCTGATTGCGTTGAGCTATCAGCTTCAAGCTCGGTGTTTCTCTCACTTACAGCAAAAACGAGCTTGATGCTAATAGCTCAACGCCAATAGCTGATAGCTGCCGTAAAGAAATGACAATTCGCCGCCCCGAAAGCGAACACGATCGCGTACTCATCGCCCGTTTCTTCCTCAACGTCGCGGTCAATCAGCGTCTGTACGACGTAGTCCTCGAGGCGATGTACCGCGAGGCGATGTACCTCCAGGGCGATGAGTACATCGCGGCCATGTCAACAGATGAAGAGCGAGTGGAAAGCATCATCGCGTACGGCATGGTTGCCGGCACACTCGCAACTGGCGCGCTCTACGGAGTCGTGCCGGTCTCGAGCCGGATCACGGAGCTCCTCTCCTTCGCCGCGCACGACCTGAAGAAGTGCGGCGCTCAGCAGATTGTCGCCGAGCTCCCCGATACGGAGGATTTCAGGCCGTACCGGGATGTACTGCTCGAGTCAGGCTACACTCCCTCCGGACTCGTAGAGGATTTTTATCGCGACGGAATCGCGATGGTGATTCTCACAAGGAAGCTGAGCTAGGCGTCCTTCGCCTCGAGCCGTTCCTTGTCCGCGACATAAAGCTCGACATACCCGCATTCATCGCAGGTGAACGGCATGATGATCATTCCGGCGTTCATGTCGACCTTACCAGTCTTTGCATCGCCAGAAACATTTGCGAGCGCCTTGAAGTGCTCAGTGCGGCGCATGCGAGAGTTGGTGTGGTTGACGCAATAACGCTTACCGTCGCGGATAGGCATAACAGACCTTGGTGTGGAGGAGTTGAACAAAATCTAACACGGGAGAGGGATGGTTGGGGGCGCGGGGATGGAGTTGACTGCGCGTTTTGCGTTACCCGTTATCCGTTGTCAGCTCAAGAGCTGGCCCGATAAACGGGAAACGGAAAACGGAAAACGCATAACGCGCTTCTCACTCCGTCCTGCCATGCTCATGAAAATTCTCCGGCTTCAATGCCCAGCTCTTCTTGTACAACCCCCGAAGGTATCTCTCATCCGCCTCCAGATCTCCAGTCGGATGGAACGCCTCCATCATCCAGATCGTCTTCGTGCTGTAGTCGAACCCGACCGGAATGATCGGAGCCGGAGCGCCGACTGCGACGTGGTAGTATCCTGACCGCCAGCTCTCCACGAACTTTCGCGTTCCCTCCGGTGCCAGCGCGAGGACCCAGCGGTCGTTGCGCTTGAACTCCCCGATCTCGATCGCCACGGTGTCTTCCCGCACCACGCGTTTCACGGGAACTCCACCCAGCCAGCGCATCACGGCGCCAAGGGGCGGCTTGAAGAGAGAGTGCTTCGCGAGGAAGGTGAGCTTCACTCCCAGAGTGAACAGCCCGGTCACTCCAAGCGGGAAATCCCAGTTGGATGTATGCGGTGCAACTATGACAACCATCTTGGGATAGTCGGGCAGCACTCCCTCGATCTTCCAGCCGATCGCGCGCAGCACCGTGCGGCCAAGGCCGCGTGAGAAGCGATTCCCCCGTGCCGGAATGGACGGGGGCAGCTCCATGGATTCTATGCTCAATTCGTGTCGATCCGTTTCAGCTCGGCTACGATCGCCTCGAGATCCTTGCGCAAGACTCCGTACCGCTCGATTGCGTCCCGCCCGACCTTCTGGTCTGCATCCATTGCAGCACCGTACAGATACTGGATATGCGCCTGAAGTCCCGGTTTGCTGTAGCGGATGGGAGGCGTGACAAGTTTTGTCTCGATTGCAGTGAGCTCAGTCATTGTAGTTGGATTGCCGGCGTGTTTCTTCTTGAGCTCGCCAAGTCGCGCGACGGCAATGTTCACATCCGAAATCAGGTCCCGCACACGCAGGTTGTGCGCGAGCTGCTCGCGCTGAATCTCGATGGTGATGCCATCACGCGCAATGCGCGGATCGTTTTCAACCTTCAGCTGCTGCGTCTCCACGATACCACCTGTGCTCAGGCGCACCGTGTAGGTGCCTGGAAGAATCATCGGGCCGTTGCGTCCAGTGCGGCGCGCGTTCGCATCCCATGGACCAGGAAGCGAGAGATCCCATACGAACCGGTTCAATCCGCTCGCTTTTGGGAGGCGGGTGCTTCCTGCTGACGGCACGAAAGGTCTGGGCGACGACATGGTTGGAGTTTCGCGAACTGTGCTGTCGTCCTCGCTCGACATTGCCCGGATTACCGCGCCCGTCGCATCCAGTATCTCGATCTGCACAGGCGCCTTGCTATCGGACAGCCAGTAGTTGATCACCGCACCCGGCGGCAGGTACTGCGGATCACCCGACGACTGACGCACAGACTCGACTCCTCCAAAGCCGGCGATGTAACGCATGCGGTATGCTGTGCGGGGTTTCAGCAGGTGGCGGGATGGAATCGTGCCCAGCCCGAGCTGCTGGAGCGGAGTGATATCGTCAAGGATCCAGAAGCCTCGGCCCTGAGTCGAGAGCACCATGTCATTCCTGTGGATTTTCATGTCCGTGACCGGAGTCACCGGCATGTTGAGCTGGAGCGACTGCCACCTGCTGCCATTGTCGAACGAGACAAACAGTCCGAATTCGGTTCCGGCATAGAGCAGACCGGCACGCGCGGGATCTTCTCGCACCACACGAGTTGGGTGGTCCGCCGGAATTCCATTGTTGCCCGGAGTGAGCAGCGTCCAGGTCGCACCGAAGTCGTCAGTGCGCCAGATGTAGGGACGGAAGTCACCCAGGAGGTAGCAGAGGACTGCGTAGTAGGCCGAAGCTGCGCGGTGCGGAGACGCTTCGATGTTCTGCACCCTGCAACCCGGTGGCTGCGCCCTGGGCGTGACGGTTTTCCATGTCTTCCCATTGTCGCGGGTAATGCTGAAAGGACCATCATTCGCGCCTGTCCAGATAACTCCGCGCTGCACGGGCGATTCGCGGATTGCGTACAGGGTGCTGTAATACTCTTCACCTGTAACGTCGAGCGTGATTGGCTCGCCCGATGCGCGCTGCTGGCGTTCCGGCGGATTCCATGTGAGATCGGGTGAGATCCGTTCCCATGTCACACCCTCATCACGGGTGCGATGCAGATACTGCGAACCCGTGTACACGACATTTACATCGTGAGGAGACTGCTCGATCGGGAGAACGCGCTGGAACCGGTAAATGAGATCCTTTCCGGCGTTGCCGTACAGCGACTGCTCACCGACCCTGTAGCTGCGCTCCTGGCCGGTGCGCTGCGAGTAGCGCGAGAAGAGTCCCTTGCATCCTCCGTAAATCGTGTCGGGATTCGTGCGATGCGGCAGCACCGATCCGCTTTCACATCCCGCCGCGATGTCCCACCCCATGATGGGATCATCCAGCTGCTTGTTGGCGGCCGGCAGGCTTTGAATGATCAGCTCGTTGTTGTTGTCCTGCTGCGCACCGTACAGCCGGTATGGGAACTGGTTGTCCACATTTACCTGATACATCTCCGCGGTCGGCTGGTTGTACTGCGTGGTCCATGTACGTCCGCCGTCCACAGACACATTCGCGCCGCCGTCATTGGACTGCACCATCACCGAGGAGTTGTTCGGGTTGATCCAGAGGTCGTGGTTGTCGCCGTGCGGTGTCTGCTGGATTGTCCAGGTCCGTCCGCCATTTGTGCTCTTGTAGAAACCCTCGGTTCCTACATAGACGACATCTTCATTGCGGGGATCCGCAGTGATGTTCGTATAGTAGAAGGGACGGGTGATGAGTCCGCGCGTGGTTGTATCCACGGCAGTGAACGATGCGCCCGCGTCGTCGGACCGGTACAGTCCTCCGCCCGGCGCAGCTTCCATGAGCACGTACACGCGCTGTGGGTTCGCCGCGCTGACTGCGACGTTCGACTTCCCCACAAGTCCGCCCGGAAGTCCGTTCGTCAGTTTCGTCCAGCTGTCACCGCCGTCGGTGCTCTTGTACACGCCGCCCTCGCGCGCACCGCTGATGATAGTCCACGGCTTCCGCTCACCCCGCCACATCGAAGCGTAGATCACGTTCGGCCTGCCGGGCTGCAGCTCTACATCGACTCCACCCGTCGAGTCTGATACATAGAGCACCTTTTTCCAGCTCGCACCGCCGTCCGTTGTCCTGTAAATCCCGCGCTCTTCATTCCGTCCGAATGGATTGCCCAGCGCCGCGACAAATACTATCTCGGGATTGGTGGGGTGTACCACGAGCGACCCAAGCTGTCCCCCGTCCCGAAGTCCCAAAAATTTCCAGGTCTTGCCTGCATCCGTGGATTTGTAGATCCCGCGCCCGACGGAGACATTGCTTCTCAGGCCTTCCGACCCCGTCCCTACATATATGATGTCGGGATTGGAGTCCGACACATCCATCGACCCGATCGAAGCAGCCGCAAAGAATCCGTCGGAGATGTTCTGCCAGGTCGCGCCGGAGTTCGTAGTCTTCCACACCCCGCCCCCCGTCGTACCCATATAGAACGTGGCAGGCTGCTGCGGCACCCCGGTAACCGTCGTAACCCGTCCACCGCGGGTCGGCCCGACATACCTGTACTTCATGGCCTTCAGTTGGGACATATCCACCTGTGCGGTGGCTACGGACGAAAGGACGAACGAA
>JAKFCC010000099.1:0-2045 GCA_036676795.1 Gemmatimonadota bacterium | reverse complement strand
CGCGATGTACCACGACCAGGGCCACGGCCCGATCAAGGTGCTGGGCCTCGAGGCGGGCGTGAACGTCACCGTGGGGCTGGACGTCATTCGCACGTCGGTCGATCACGGCACGGCGTTCGACATCGCCGGCAAGGGCATCGTGGACGACGGCAGCATGGTTGAGGCGATGCGCCAGGCCATTGAGCTGGCGACGCGCAAAGGGGCGACGAAGCCTTGAAGGCGGGAAGGGCTCACATGTGAAAGCGCCCTAGGCGCAGCCCCGCAGGCTGCATAACCGTCGGAGCTCCTCCATGTCGCCTTGCAGCTCACGACCTCGCGTGTCGCACCGTTTTGCCGCTGCATTCATTTCCGTGGACAGGGACTGCTCCCACGTGGCTCCCGCGAGGTTGTTGTTCGCCCGTGTTTTTTGATTGCGTATGGCCTGCTGCTCAGCGTCACACTGGCCGCGATGCTTGCTGATCTCGTCCTTTTTGAACCTGATCGCGTCGCTCACTTCGCGCTTCAGGCGTTCGGCTTCGAGGGTCTCCAGCTGGCGCTGATACGAGGTTCCCGGTGACGTGCTGTTAGCTGGTTTCTCCGAGGCAGCAGATGTTGATGGCGCGGAAGTCGGTTGCTGCATCGTTGGGCGCGCCGGTGGCCCTGACGCAGGTCGCGGTGTTACCTCCGTAGCAAGATCGCTGCTCGAACAAGGAGTGTCTTGGAAACTAAGCTTTCCTGTAGGCGACACACACTTGTTAAGAGCGAATACGGAGGACGCGAAGAAAGCAAAGGCAAGACTGAGACAGGAGATATGGGTGCGCATGCTTACTAGAACGGCAGTCAGTGAGTCAACGAAGCGCTGACCCTTCGCTACTTTTTTATTACTCAAAACATACTTCGCTTCGCCAGGCGGCGCGAACTTCTCAAGCTTTGTACGTGTCCGCTTTCCAGAATGCACACTCTGCCATGGCTGTAACGGCGTGTACAGAACGGTTGGCGTGACTGTGAGCCGGAGCCCACACTGTGCAACGCGCGGTGCGTCCTATCCCTAAGAGATCTGCAAGTGTCGCGATCGCGCTGGCGACCAGTCTGGCGTCTGAATATCTCCGGCAATTGAAAGCGTGCCGACAAACCCACCGGCCCCGAAACGCTGCCTCTGAGTGACTGCGGATGTTGCACGGCGACGTGGCGCGCGCCGCCATGTCATCCCTTGCACACAAGTGCATGACCGCGGTAAATTTGAGTCCGCTCAGGTGTTGCAATCCTGACCGCGCTGGACATAAGTCCACGCACAGCCGAAACGCGTGATGCGCCGGCTCCCACTGACCGCCTTATGCGGGCATGGGGACTTTGCTTGAAGCAATCAAGTGGAGGCCCCATGGCTCAATGTATTCGGTCCCTCCGTCAAGAGGCGTTGCAACAGCAAAATGGATGCTGCTTCTACTGCAAGCAGGCTGTTTGGGAGGACAACCCGCTCCTGTTTTCCGAAGTTCATGAACTGCCGCATCGCTTGGCAAAGTGGCTTCAAAGTACCGCAGAGCATCTCCATGCGCGTTGCGATGGCGGAAGGGACTGCCGTGGCAACGTTGTCGCTGCATGTCTCTGGTGCAACACCCGAAGGCACCTGGGGAGGACGCATCGGGCACCCGAGGCCGACGCTTATGGAGTTTGGGTGCGCCGAGTGGTGGCGGCTGGAAAGTGGCACCCGGTCATTGAGCACCGGAATTTTCTCTGCAAGCTCCAAGCCCGGACGGCGCAGGTACCTCCAAAGTGGCCTACGCCTACGCCTCAGTCCTGCCTATCGCGGTAGATTGAGGCAATACCTGCCAGGACCGAAGCTCATGCAAAACACCCCTCCCTTGTCGCCCGCCTCTCCCATCCCGGTTCCGGACATCGACATCGGCGAGCCCGTCGCCGTGATTGCCGCCGCCAGCGTGGCGCCACTCGACGGCCCGCCCGATGGCGAACGCATCAATACCTTCCTCGTTGCGCCGAAGAAGAGGCGTTGGGAGAACGAGGATTTCGCCGCCGACGCGCTTGGCGAACTGCGCGACCGCGTCAGCAAC
>JAKFCC010000098.1:0-4570 GCA_036676795.1 Gemmatimonadota bacterium | reverse complement strand
GGTCATGTGCATGCCATGCAGGTGCATGGGGTGGATCATCATCCCCTCGTTCATGAACCGAATGCGGACCTTCTGTCCACGCTTCGCGACGATCGGCTCCGTTGCGGGGAAGCCCTTTCCATTCAGGGTGTAGCCGTGCATACCATCGTTGAGGATCATCACATAGTCGATGTCAGCGCGCTCTATTGCGAGCGGTCGCTTCGGTTCCACAACGAAGGCTCCCAACAGCCCGAGCCCGACCTGTTTCGCGGCGTTGTGGTGCGAGTGATACATATGCGACCCGCTGTTGGGCACAACGAATTCGTACGTGTATGACTGCCCCGGCTTCACAGGGGGCTGTGTGATGAAAGGGACTCCGTCCTGATCGTTCGGAAGCTCGAGCCCGTGGAAGTGAATCACAGTGGATTCCGAAAGCTCGTTCTTGAGGATAACCCGAACACGATCTCCCTCTTTTACACGAATCTGAGGGCCTGGGACCTGCTCGTTGTAGGCCCACGCCTCAACTGTCTGCCCGGGAGCCGTTTCCCACTGCACCTTGCTTGCGGTTAGCCGGAAGGTCTTCACTCCGCCTTCGATCGTCGGTTCAAGCGGCTGATTGCCCTTTCCCTTGGAGGCAGCTGGGAATGCCTTTACCCCCGCCTCATGCATCCTGTCCATTTCCTCAGCTGCAGCAGCCGCCGAAACCGGCGCAGCTCCCGATGCCGCTGGTTTCGGATTTCCATTCTCGGCGGGCTCATCCTTTCGGGTCCGGCAGGCTGCGGCTGTGGTCGCAAGTGCGGCGACAGCAGCTGCCTTGACGAATCCCCTCCGGGACGAGGCTGGGGCAGGGGCGGGCAGAACATATGATTTATTGTCTTGGCTCAACGGAATCTCACAGGTGGGTGTGTGGGTGTGCGTCCAACCTACTCCTCCCCCAGCGTGCCCTCTGTCGTAGATTGGATGAATGTTTTGGGGGGTTTACGACGTGAGCTGTAGGGAAAAACCTTACATATGCCTGAACACATAACGCAGTCGGTTCTCGCCGAGATTGTAGGGATCGCGGCCGATGCGATCATTTGCATCGATGAGAAACAGAAGATCACCTATTTCAATGCGGGCGCCGAAGTCATTTTTGGCTGGACCGCTGGTGAAATAGTTGGTCAGAGAATCGAGGTCCTGATACCGGAGAAATACCGGACTCGTCACGAAGAGCAGGTCCACGCGTTCGGGCGGTCTGAAGTGAAGGCACGCCGGATGGGGGAACGCCGCGAGATTGCCGGCCTCCGCAAGAATGGCGAGGTCTTTCCCGCCGAGGCGGCAATTTCACAGGTCCATCAGGACAACACTACCGTTTATGCGGTCGCGCTGCGTGACGTGAGTGTTCGGCACCGATTCGAGAAACGGCAGAGCTTCCTGGCCGAAGCTGGCGAGCGGCTCGCGGCCACATTCGACATGGGGGACACACTGAGCCGGATCGTGGACCTGGCGATTCCCACGCTCTGTGACGGATGCATTATCGAAGCGAGGATCGACAAAGGGTTTCGCACTGACGCCGCAGCACATCGCGACCCGGTCATTGGAAAAATCTTTGCGCAGCTGAACGAGTGCCCGCCGCGGATTCCTCCCGAAGACCACCCGCTGCGCCAGATCCTGCAAAATCCGGAGTCAATCCTGATCGCGGCACAGGCATCCAGTGTTCTTGCGGAAGTCACTCGAAGCAGTGCCAATCACAAGGTTGCCTTCGATGCAATGAACGCACGATCGGCATTGTTCCTACCCATGATAGCGCGCGGACGGCTCATTGCGGTCATGGGTCTGTTTCGAACGGAAGGGGCGTTCGATGCGGACGATGTCGCTTTCGCCGAAGATTTTTCAAGGTTGAGCGCGCTGGCGATGGATAATGCCCGGCTGCATGAAAGCCTGCGGAGAAATTTGCGGTCACGTGACGAGATGATCGGCATCGTGTCGCACGACCTCCGCAACCCGGTGGCCGCCGTGAAGATGTTGAGCCGCTCGATGCTCAACAATCCCGACCATCGCTCTTCGCATGAGTTGGAAAATGTGGGATTGATGCTTCAGGCAGCAGACCAGATGGATACTCTGATCCGCGATCTCCTGGATGTGAGTCGTCTCGACTCCGGCAATCTGCGCCTGCAGGTGGAACCGGTGGATCCTGTGCTCCTGATTCGGGATTCACTGAGGACCCTCGCTCCGCTGGCACGCGGAAAGGACATTCAGCTGGTGAATGAAATAGCCGGAACGTTGCCGGCCGTTCTTGCCGACCTGGATCGTGTCCAGCAGGCGGTGTCCAACCTTGTCGGGAATGCGCTCAAGTTCACGGAGGCGGGTGGAGTGGTCGCCCTCAGGGCGACGAGGGGATACAATGAGATTGTATTCAGCGTGACTGACACCGGGCGGGGCATTGCTCCTGAACAGCTGCCGCGCGTATTCGAGCGCTATTGGCAGTCCTCCCGAACAGACAAGCACGGAGCGGGGCTGGGCCTGCCCATCACGAAGGGAATCGTCGAAGCGCATGGCGGCCGAATCTGGATTGAGAGCACCCTGGGCGAGGGCACAACCGCCTTCTTCACCCTCCCCTTGGCGAAGTCAGTGACATAAAAAGAGCGGGGAGAACAGGAATCCTCCCCGCCGGAGCGTCAGTGCTGGAATCGTGTTACCGGATTCCCGGCTTTTGCCTCGTAACGCTCCATTTTCCGTCAGCCGGCGCGTGGCCGGGATCGCTGCCACGCGAATGGTATGTGCCTTCAATTCTGTCAGTCGAGGTAAAAACACCTTCGAATGTTGTGATCAGGCTGCAGCCGCAGTCCGGATCCTTGTAGGCATCGAGAGTCCCGGTTACCCGTCCTCCCTCCGCGCGAACGAATCGGATCTTCAGCGGCTCCATTGCTGCACGCTGGACCTGAAGCACACCAGGCTGTCGTTCAAGTGCGGGAACCTGAACAACACCGGGCCGTGCGATCATCACGATGTCGCCATACGCAGAGTTCGCATCCGCGGCAAGCTCGAAGGTGATGCTGCCACTTCTGCCCGTTTGCTGGCTGCTGTAATCGCCTGCCCAGCTTCCAATAAGCATGTCTACTGACTGCGGGTCACCAGCGAGCGGAACCGGAGTTTGTCTCCAGCCGCACCCGACGAGGGAAACTGCCAGCGCCAGGATAAAAGTGTTCTGTCTCACAGCTACTCCTTGCAAAGTGGGAGGAGTGGATCACTCCACTCCCCCCGGACCGTCACATCGTGATCCGTCCTAGAAAGCCACTACTCCCTCAACCATGAATCCCTTGAACTGACCACCATTTCTGATGTCGGTGGTTGGGAAGTCGTTGTACTTCTGCGTTACGTATTCGATCTTGGTCAGGATGTTCGGCGTAAGGAACCAGCCGCCACCCACCTGAGTCCGGTTCACTCCTACCTCCGGACCTCCTACCGTCAGCGTTCCGTCAGCCGTGTTATAGCGTCCGGCGACAAACAGCCGCTTGTCAGCACCCATTCGGTACACGATCTCGCCGACTTTCTGGGTCCACTCACGGTCCGCCGATTCCGCCGATGCGCGTCCCCGTGCTCTTTCCCAGTTTCCGAACAGCTCCAGTCCATGGAATTGGAGGAACGGATTCACGACATAGCTGCGGACGCTGTTACGCAGGCCAGGCTGAATCGCACCCGACCAAGCCTGTGCGGCTTCGGTGGAGCTGGTATTCTCGAGCACACCGTAGTACCGGGATCCTGCGCGATCGCCACTGAACAGCGTGTTGTTGGTGGACTTGCTGGTGCCATATCGCGATCCCGAAATGCGGAACCGCAGGTCATCACTGAACTTCTTGTCGTACGCGACCTTGGCAAGCAAGGCAACGCCGCGTGATTCCGGCTTGTTGATCATTCCCCGGACTTCACCGCCAGTGAGGCCGCCCATGACCATGAATTCGTTCTTGCGGGCGTACACTTCCATTCCAACTTCGGTCGTGAAGGCATCCATGATATAGTTGCCTACAAGCGGGTTCCGTATCGCGTTGCCGTTGTCAGTGCGGCGGAAATGCGCGTCACCGTAGTTGATTTCGAAGTGGCCGGCGCGAATCGTCACGTACTTCATGAGATCGTTGAGCGGCTTGAAATCAATGGGCAGGGCGTCGATCAGCAGGTAGCCGTCTTTCACCCAGGTCTCATTGTGGTGGCGGGACGACGCGTACGTAGTCATCGCCACGCGGATTCCTTTTGCCAGCTGCGCATTCAGGAACAGATTCGCGACCGCGTTGTTGGGGCCATGGCCGATGCGAATCAGCTTGTTTGCGTCCACACCGCTTACCATCCTCGGAGCGGCTGTGTTCTTGTGGTCGAGTCCCTGGAACTGCTGGGTAAATGCCGCACCCCACATCAGCTTGAACCCCTTGTATTCCTCCGGCTCGGCTTTCGGGGCCTCGAACATATTGATTCCGCGCATGTCCTCGGGACGGTAGTTCGCGATATCGATCGCAGGAGCGGTGGACAGGAACCCTTCCGTCTTTTCCGCCTTGTGCATGGCAGTGTGCATGGCAGTGTCATGCTTGGCCATGACCATTCCGGGCGTATGCTTATGGGC
>JAKFCC010000097.1:0-2082 GCA_036676795.1 Gemmatimonadota bacterium | reverse complement strand
GTTCGCGGTCGGCGTGCCACCACTGGCGGCCGATTGATAGATCTCGGTGATCGTCGTGCGGCAAGCCGAGGCCGCCAACACCACTTCCGACATCTTCGCGCGCTTGGTGTAGTCCTGGTAAGCGGGCAGGGCCACGGCGGCCAGAATACCGATGATCGCGACAACGATCATCAGTTCGATCAGGGTGAAACCCTGTTGCAGGTGACGCTTCATTGGAACCTCCAGAGTGATTAGAAAAGAGAAGCTCGGCAGTTGTGCAAGTGCTATGCCAACTGCACATGGGTGACTAAAGCATTCATTTTCGCGCTCTTATTGTTGAGCACGCTGTCCAAATCCGCCCACCTCTCCGGTTGAGTCGACATTTTTGTCGGTCAGCGCGGACTAACTACCTACTTGATGCACACCGACCGCACCTGCTTCAAGTCGGTCATGCCCAGCATGATCTTCTCCATGCCGTCCATCTTCAGCGTACGCATCCCCGTTTCCACGGACGCCGCGAACAGTTCGGCGACGCGCGCGCGCTCCTGGATCAGCCGCTTGATGTGGTCGTCCGCTACCAGTAACTCGTGCAGGCCGAGGCGCCCTTTGTACCCGGTCTTGTTGCACTTATCGCAACCGCTGGCCTTGTAGAACTTCAACCGGCCGTCGTGCCCGTAGGTTTTGACCCAGCTTTCATAAAGCTTCTTGGCTTCGCCGGCGTAGTCGGCCTTCCATGCGCTGCTATGCCGCAGTTCTTCGGCGTACTCGGTGACGAACAGTTTGACCTCGTCCGAATCGGGGAAGTATTCGGTCTTGCAGTCGCACAGCTTCTTGGCCAGGCGCTGCGCCAGGATGCCAAGCAGCGCATCAGCGAAATTGAACGGGTCCATCCCCATGTCAAGCAGGCGGATGATCGACTCGGGCGCGGAGTTGGTGTGCAGTGTGGAGAACACGAGGTGGCCGGTGAGCGAGGCTTCCACACCCATCGACACCGTTTCCTTGTCACGCGATTCGCCGACCATGATGATGTCCGGGTCCGCCCGCAGGAATGCTCGCATGATCAGGGGGAAGTCGATCCCCGCCTTCTTGTTGACCTGCACCTGCCGCAGGCCGCGCTGCGTGATTTCTACCGGGTCCTCCGCGGTCCAGATCTTCGTGTCGGGCGTGTTGAGGAATTTCAGGATGGAGTGCAGCGTCGTCGTCTTGCCCGAACCAGTGGGGCCGCACACGTAAAACAGGCCGTAGGGCTTGCTCACGGTCTTTTCGAGCCGCTCCTTGTTGTGCGGCGTGAGGCCGAGCTTCTCGAGCGGGATCGGCTCGCCGGCAGCCAGGATACGCATCACTACGTCTTCGACGCCCCCGGCCGAAGGGATCGTGGCCACCCGCAGCTCGATGTCGAGCGGGCCGAACTTCTTGAACTTGATCTTCCCGTCCTGCGGCTTGCGCTTTTCAGAGATGTCCAGGTCGCACATGATCTTCAGGCGCGTCACCAGCGCCTGACGGAAATGCGCAGGGACCTCGATGTACGGCGCCAAAGTACCGTCGATGCGAAAGCGGATGCCGGTTTTCTGCTTGCCTGGCAGCGGCTCGATGTGGATGTCGGAAACCTTCTGGTTGTAGGCGTCGATGATCACCTTGTTGACGAACTTCACCAGTTCGTTGTCGGCCGCTGCGGAGACTGCGTCGCCGTCCTCCCCCTCGTCGTCCATGGGGGCGCTGAGGTCAGCCAGCAGTTCGTCGATCGTGCCGCCCTCGTCCGCGCCATAGAGCTGCGCGAGCGTTTCTTCGAACTCGGTCTGCGTCGTCACCCGGTACGCGTATTTCGAATGGCGCGGGAACACCTGCGGAACGATGCGCGAGCCGCGCACGGCTTCCGGGTCGATGCACATCACAACCAGGCCCTCGGGCGACTCCTCCAGGGGGATCCAGCCCTGCTCTTCGACGAAGTCGCGCTTGAGCGGACCCTGAAGGGACTCGACCCGGATGCGACCGGAATGGAAGGGCTCGTAGGGAACGCCGAAGAACTTGGCCAGCGACGGGCCGATCTGCGAGGGGCGCACCTGAAAGCTCGCCATCAACATGTGCTCGATGGGCTTGACCTCC
>JAKFCC010000096.1:0-3544 GCA_036676795.1 Gemmatimonadota bacterium | reverse complement strand
CAAGGACATCGAAGGCCGCATGCGCAACGCCGCCGCCAACCTCGAGTTCGAGGAGGCCGCCCGCCTGCGCGACGAGATCAAGCGCATGAAGCTGATGGACCTGGAGTTCGCCAACGAGGTGCTCACCGCCGAGGGCGAGGAGGTCGACAAGTCGGCGCCGAAGCGCTGGCGGGCCGATGCGGCGGCGGAGAAGGCGGAGGCGTTCCGGAAGAGCAGGCTGTAGGGATAGATGAATTTGATCACGATCCCTCACTCTCGAATTGAACGGAAATGATCGATAATCCGTCAGGTTGAAGTGCGAGATTGCCAAATTTGCTTGGCTCGCTATCTTCAGATCGATCTGGGGCTGGATATTAGTTCGTCGCTCGATGGAAGATGTCGCACATTATCTGCAAGTAGAGGCGCTAAAGATTGGTGAGTTATCGACGCGCGACAGGTTTGGACGATCAGCGTATAATCGCTATTACTACTCAACATTTCTTCAAGTCCGCCAGATGGTGTCCGGAATGAATGCCGCGTGGGCGCACATGCCGCATGCGGATTATCCAAATCTGTTGGGCGGACAAATAAACAAATCTGTCAAGAACGCGCGAAGAATCGCCCAGAAATTGAGCGATACTGAGTTCGTCTCTGAGTGCAACCGCGCATTAAGTGCGCTTCACGCTCTTTCTGCGCTCATGCAAGTAGGTCGTGCTACCAGAGTGGTCGCTGATTACCAACCCGAAGTTCTTTTGGTATTTGGCGATAATAGGTTTTCTCTGCAAGGAGTGAATATTACGGAAGCGCACGAGTGGCCAGAGAAGTCTCGTCAACTGATACGAACGATAGAGCATTGCTGGGCCCAGATCGATGCGTGATGATGATCCTATCCTGAGAGCGGGTGAATATCTAACTCAGTCGGGGATAGAGCTGTCAGGTCCCTTGACGGCATCTTCGTCTGATCAAGCTGATATCACGGCCTTCGTCGTCACGCGCTTCGACGCAGAAAAAAAACAAAGACCTTCAAACGTTCATCTGAGCAAAATAAGATCAGAACTTAGAGAGCGTGGGATCGCAATAAAGTTCATACTGATTAATGACGACCTAAAAGAGATAGAAGGGCAGGTTCGGGCCAATCTGCTTCATCAGTTCGGTCAATATGTAAGGAACTCTTTCCTGTCTACCGCAGATGGCGATGCAGTTCTCTGGCTTGACGTTAAGGTCGCCCTAGAAGAGTCGGTTCGCGCTGCTATTCGCGAGCACGCCATCAGGTTGCTTGACCTGTACGGAATTCAGCTGCGCGAGGTAGCCTTAACGAAAGAGGAGAATACACCTGGAAAGGTGGCGATCCTCTCGGCCGTCCGTCGACGGAGTCCGGTGAAGTTGGCGGCTCTCTCGGCCTATCTGACGGGCCAGGGATTTTCCGTACCGTCCGACGATTGGCTCACCCGCCGCTTGGACAACCTAAGGCGAACTGGATTTGTCATCAGGCAGCATACTGAGGCCTATTCGCTGACAAGCCATGCCCTAACTACGTTGGGTACTACGCGAACAAGGCGCAGTCCTGATATTGCTAGAATCCTTGCCCTCGGCCAGAGCGAACGCTAGCGTGGTTGAGCGGAAGTCTCAGGCGAGGGTGTGCATCATGCCCGTTAGCCAAGGTCTACCAAAGAAGGGCACCGTCCGCCGGGACGTCGCTCCTTCGAAACGCCGCCCCGCCGGCCGGCGCTTTGCGAAAGCGAGCTTTGCTAAATGAGGCTTCCGCAACCTCTTCTCGAATCCACGTTTTTTGCCTTTGAGCGTCTTGACGACTTTTTGCTCGCTCTTGGCGATGATGCCGACGCGGCGGAGGTTGCGGAAATCAGAAGGCTCGCAGAGTTCGGTTTGCCGCCTGTTACCTCGCACGCAGCTCTGGCAACCATGCTTGGAATTAATGCTGGGCTCTTAAGGGCATTTGAGCGTCGACCCGAGAAATTCTACAGAACATTCTTTATTCCGAAGGGCCGTGACCAGAGAAGGATACAGGCGCCGAGAGTTGGTTTAAAGATTATTCAAAAGTGGCTCTCTGTTGCACTATCTAATGTGTACCAAGCGCCACCCCATGTGTTCGGATTTGTAAGAGGTAGGTCTCACATCGATGCAGCGGAAGTACATTCCGGCGCTTGTTGGCTATTTAATACAGATATTGAAAAATTCTTCGAATCTACGCCCAAAAATTACGTGTTTCAGGCTTTGATTCGATTGGGTTATGGAGCGGCGGGCGCGGAGATTATTTCAAATATTGCCTGTTACGGAGACGCCTTGGCGCAGGGTTCCCCGCTTAGTCCGGTTCTTTCCAATATTTGCTTTCTAGATTTGGATCGAAAGCTGATCGATATATCTGATTCAGTAGGGGCGAAATTCACCAGGTACGCTGACGATCTAGTATTCTCAGGCATCGGCGTTGTTCCCAACGATATAGAAACTAAAGTCAAAAAGGAGTTTGAAAGCTTTCCTTGGAAGCTTTCCTTATCCAAGACGCGAACTTTGATGCTGCCTCAAAGATTGAAAGTACACGGTTTATTGGTTCATGGTGACAAGTTGCGTCTGACCAAGGGATACCGGAATCGGGTGCGCGCTCTCAAACACCTCCAGCTTCATGGAAAACTCCTCAAAGACGTGTCTTCTGCGCGCGGGCATTTGCTCTATGCGGCCCAAGTGTCAAAGCGGGCCTAGGCTTTTAGGAACGATGGGCTGACCCCTGACCCACCACCCGCTACGGTGGGTGGATGGGGCAGGACGACAATCACTGGTGCGAGCTCGGTTTCGCCGAACAGGCCGTCGTCTTCAAGGGGCCGACCCCCACCTGTTCCTTCTCCTGCAAGGGGAGACGGGACTCCGATACCTCCCCCTCCACCCCTCCCGCTCCCAAAACCCGCCCCTCCCGCCCCCGCTACGTCCGTTCCTGACGCATCGCGCCCCCATAATCCGGCCGCACGCACGGAAGGGGGACTGCAACATGGTGCAAACACAACCGACGCCTGCTGCCCGCTACGTCACCGTCAGCCCCGCTGCCTGGAGCCTGATCCGCGGCGCCTGGCTGTCCGGCCTGTCGGCCCGCACGGTCGCCGGCCGGTTCGGGGTCTCCGAAGGGGCGTTGCGCAAGCGGGCCGCGCGCGAGGGCTGGACCAGGCGCGCCTTCGCCGCCCGCGCCACGCCCTGGCCCGGGGCGCCCGACCGGCCTCTCTGATCCTTCTCCCGTTGGGAGCCTCGGCCGCTCGTATACGACCGGCCTTCGAGGCGCGCAGCGCCGGATGAGGGGCTGCTGGTGGAAGCGGCGAAGCCGCCCTCCACAGGCGACCCTCACCCTTTCGCGCAAGGACGACGGCGAAGCCGTCGTGCGCTCAAGCCCTCTCCCGATGGGAGAGGGAGCACAGGTGCGACCGTTTCTGACGCACGGCCCGTGCAGGCTGTCCTCCATGCGCGAGAGACAGCCCCCGAGATTTCACTCCGAAGAGGTCTGGGAACAGGTCCGTCGCGGCTGGGAGCAGGGCGAGACCGGGGCGTCGCTGGCGAAGCGGTATCA
>JAKFCC010000095.1:0-4396 GCA_036676795.1 Gemmatimonadota bacterium | reverse complement strand
CGATGAAGTCCGGCAGCACGCCGGTTTCGTGCATCGCCTTGGCGACGCCGAACCATTCCCACGGGTGCCCGATCGCGAGCTTGAAACCCGTGGGTTTGCCGCCCGACAGGTCGCGCAGGCGCGCGACGAACTGCAGCAGTTCCACGGGAGTCGAGAAAGCCGAGTGCTGCGCGGGCGAGATGCAGTCCACGCCCTGGGGTACACCGCGGGTGGCGGCGATCTCCGCACTAACCTTGGCTGCGGGCAACATGCCGCCGTGACCGGGCTTGGCGCCCTGCGACAGCTTGACTTCGATCATCTTCACTTGCGCTGCGTGCGCGTTCTCCACGAAGCGTGTCTCGCTGAAGCTGCCATCGTCGTTGCGGCAACCGAAATATCCGGAGCCGATTTCCCATACGAGGTCACCGCCGGCCTCGCGGTGGTACGGCGAGATCGAGCCTTCGCCCGTGTCGTGGTAGAAACCGCCGCGGCGGGCACCCTCGTTCAGCGCCCTGATCGCCGCCGCCGACAGCGAACCGAAGCTCATCGCCGAAATGTTGAACACGCTGGCCGAGTACGGCTGCGCACGGTCCGCGCCGATCTGGATGCGGAAGTCGCTCGATTCGACGCTGCTGGGCGCGAGAGAGTGGTTGATCCACTCGTAGTCGACGCCGTAGACGTCGTGCAGCGTGCCGAACGGGCGCGTGTCGTTGACCGACTTGGATCGCTGGTAGACCAGCGCTCGTTGCTGGCGCGAAAACGGCGTCTCGACCGTGTCCGACTCTATGAAGTACTGCCGCATCTCGGGGCCGATCGACTCCAGCCCGTAGCGGAAGTGCGCGAGGATCGGATAGTTGCGGCGCAACGTGCTGCGTCGCTGCAGCAAGTCCAGGGTGCCGAGCAAGGCCAGCGCGCCGAATCCAAGGACACCCCAGCGCCATTCCGCATGGCCGCGCAGCGCCAGCCAGGTCGAGATTGCCGTCAGCAGCAGGCTGAGCGCATAAGTTGCGTAGCGTGACATCGGCAAGGCCCCCTGGATTCTGGTGCCCGGAGTGGGGGTCGAACCCACATGGCCTTGCGGCCGAGGGATTTTAAGTCCCTCCCAGAATTGACGTAAAAGCCTTAAAAATAGCTGTTTACTTTTTTCAGTTCCTGCCGTGTCAGTTCTGTGTCAGTCGAACTAATATAGGCACGTACGGAGTGTAACTTCCCCGAAAATCGTCGGGGCGGGCGGCTAGTTGACCTGCAAAAAAGGAAGCCCGCCATTCGGCGGGCTTCCTGTTGCACTTACTTGCCCTTCTTGGGCGGCGGATTGATCTCCCGAACCGTCGTGCTCGGGTGACGCTTCGCGAATTGCTCAGTAACGAACTGGCCGGTCTTCGCGCTGCGATAGTCTGGCGTGACCGGCGGTTTCTTGCTTGACATGGTATGTGCCCTCCGCGGGCAAGGGATTGATAGCGCCCCTCACAACCAGTTGCACCAAAGACAGGGCCAGGCGTACCCGGCCACTCTCCAGACCCATGGCCCTACGCCTTAGCGGCGCGGATACCTACGGAAATGCCGCCGGACGTATTCCGTCGCACCCTTGCGGCGACGTACATACGCCCGTACCGGCACGTGCTTCTGCTCGTTCATTGAGAGGTTCTCGTTGAACAGGCGCATCCCGTTTTTGGGGCGGAGGTACTGGACAAGCCGCTTCAGGGTCGTATGATCCCCAAAGCCTCTCGTGGCTGATATCCAGATCCACCCCGGTAGTAGAGCGAGGCGCCTGCCCGCCCTACCCGGTCCTAACGAAGATCGCGACACGTTTCCAGCGTGCCGACGGCCTTCGAATCCAAGTTGTTAAAGAGCTATACCCCAGGGCCTCGCTTCATCGCGAGGCCCTTTTTCTTGTGCCGACCCGCTTCGTCAACACAAGATGTTGTGGCGCTGCGGGAATCCAAGCTACGTCCGGGTTGGGGCGAAGTCAACGCATTTCAGTGACGCACGTCTCGTGGAACATTCCCGACCAAGTGCGCCCCCTCTGGATGACGAATCGGCATTGGACTTCATGGGTTCAAGGTAGGGTGGGCGTGGGCGGACGAACCGATGACTGGCTCGCATTTCGCCGCCCCCTAACACGTGTGATTTGTGACTTGGTTCGCACTATGGACGCCGCGCGATTGGTGTCCGCGCGCAGCCTGTCAGCGTGGCGGGTCGCCCACGTCTCAATGCCGGCTTTGCCGACTTCGAGACTGGTGCAACTGCGGGTAACGATTCGGCGGGCCTTTCGGTCGCTGGCACTCAAGCCGGGCGAACCAAGAACCAGGAGCCGCGAAGCGGTTTCGGCTTGAATGAATTGTTAGACCTCACTTTACGTAGCCTCTTGATTTATCAACTCTGATCAATTCAATCGACTTTACTGCATTGCCATCGATGAATGCCGGCGAGAAGCGATGACCGAGGACTGTTTTGCGCTCCCGCTTGGAGAGAGATAGAGCCGGGGGCAGAAAAATTAGAGCGTCTTGAGGAATACCAGCCTCATCAACGGCCAAGGCGATGCACGCAGTTGCGCCTGGCTTTTGAGAACGGATAAAAATCGGTGTTCCAGAAAGGTGCTTGCGGGGAGTGGCAGACGATGACTTGTAGTCCGGGAAGAGCGTAGCGAACTCAGGAGTTTGCTCACAAATGCTCATGGAGTTCTCTGCAAAAACAGAGAAAGGTCCAATAAATGCCAAGAAAGCAAACACTAAACGACGCATGGCTTCTCCTGAGGTCTAACGCCTGAATTAAGCCGAACCGCGAAGCGGTTTCGGCTTGAATGAATTGTTAGGCCGCATCGGAGTCTGCGGCCATAGCTCTAAGGCCAACAAAAATTGCGACAGGAACGCCCGCAAGTAGCATTGTTGCTCCCGTATCAGTCAAACGATTGGTGCCATAGAAAAATTGACCAATTAAAAAGCCGTAAACCCCAAGCGCGACGTAGCAGACAACAAACAAACGTTTGTTGCTTCGTTTCTTTAACACTCTTAGCGCGATTGCGGCAAGCAATACGGAAATCAATGCCAACAGGCGGTAGCCGGGGTGTGCAAGAAATAAAGCGACCTGTAAGAGCGCGGCGAATGTTACGACCGCCTTTCCGGAATTTTGGTATTCGTCGATGACTGTCATGCGGCCTAACGCCTGAATTAAGCCGAACCGCGAAGCGGTTTCGGCTTGAATGAATTGTTAGGCACTACTGGCGACCCTGTTGGCTTGTGCCATTGATAAAGAAGCCGACTAAGCCAAGACCACCCTCTCGGCGAGTTACGGTCAGCTTCATGTCCCCGGTGCTGAATGGTCCGCCGGCTAGCCTGACCTTGTAGTTGAGGTTGTAGTACTCGCGGCCGCCGTCGGTGCCAGCAAGCTCGGCACTCGAGAACGCCGTGTCACTAATCGTGCCCATTACTGGGTAGAGATTATTCATCTGGGCAGTGAGTTGCTCTTGTGTCAGCTGCGCCTTGGCCAAGCTATCAAACTTAGCGAAAAGTGCGGTGTCGTCCTTTGCGTTGTAAATCTTCACTACCTCAGTGGCAAGTCCGCTTGCCTCTGCTTCCGAAATGTCTACAGTCGCCGCGCTGGGAGTCTCGGAGATGGTGTTGGCTGGACGAAAGACCGAATAGCTTGTGACGCCTAAGTTGAGCAGAAGCAGGCCAATGATGGCGTAGTCAATCATTGGTGATCTTTCAGTGGCCATGTATTTTCCTGTAGTGCCTAACGCCTGAATTAAGCCGAACCGCGAAGCGGTTTCGGCTTGAATGAATTGTTAGAACTCACTTGCGGATTGTGAAGCCAGGTACGGGCTCTTGCTCCACGTACCGTGGGTGATAAAGGTCCATGTGGACCGTGGACTTAGCAGCCCAGCCGCACTTCACCTCATAGGCGTCCATCCAGAAGCCGTACGGGCTTTTCCCGGAGTTGCCGATACGCTCGAATTTCGGCGTCTTGCCGCTGTCGCAGACGAGGCGCGAAAGGTAATCGTGCTGCCCTTGCGGGCCTTGAGTGCGAACGGGCCGCTCACGACTACCTAAAGCAAATTTGGCGAGGTCTTCTTGCGACACTTTGGGCGGCTGCCAGTTTGGATCAAAGCGCTGCATCGCAGCGACGGGATCAAAGTCAGGCGAGTTCGGATCCGGACGTTCCTGTGCGAACGAAGCGCAAGCCAGGAGGCAAAGGATGAAGGCGATAGTTGCTGGTCGCATGGGTGAGCCCTGTGAGTTCTAACGCCTGAGTTAAGCCGAGCCGCGAAGCGGCTTCGGCTTGAACGAATTGTTAGGCCGCGCTGCCATACGCCTGCACAGCGAGCCACAGGATGCCGGCGAGTGCGGCCAGAACAACCATGCCATAGCGCAAGTGAAATGGAATCGGCACCCCGTCCAGGGTCTGCTCCATCTCCCGT
>JAKFCC010000094.1:0-32227 GCA_036676795.1 Gemmatimonadota bacterium | reverse complement strand
CTGACCGTCGCGATGCCCGAGAGCAGGAATGTAAAGATCTGAGTGGTTTCGCCGAGCGTGCTCAGGAAGTCCGCCTGGCTCCGGATAGTGAAGTCGTCGTCCCGTCCCGGCCTGAGCTTGTGCTCACGCCGAAGAATTTTCTGGATCTCCGCCATTGTATCCGGGATCTTCTCCTCCGACTGCGCGAGAAGATTGATGCTGCGCAGGCGGTCCGTTCCGAACAGCCTGAACTGCGCAGTGGCAATGGGGATCAGCAGCTGGTCGTCCGGATTCTGGAATCCACCGCCCGAGCTCTTGGACTGGAGAACACCGATGACCTCGAACTGTATTCCGCGAATCCGGATGTTCGCACCGATGATGTCGTCGGGATTTCTGATGCCGAGATTTTCCACGACCGTGGGTCCGAGCACTGCAACCCGGCGCGATGCCCTGTCATCCGCATCGCCGAACATCTGTCCCGCGGCGAGCTGGTACTTTCGCACCTCGAGATAGTTGGGCGAGGTGCCGACAACAGACGTGTTGGTGTTCACGCTTCCATACTGAACCTGGAAGTTGCGTGACATTTCGGGCTGGACCGCCGTGACGAGCTGGGCGGACTGTTCCAGCGCCTTTGCATCGGCGATCGTGAGCAGCGCCCGGTCAATTTCCGACGCCACGCGGCCGCCGCCCCCGAACTGCTGTCCCGGATTGACCGTAAGCAGCGTTGTTCCGAGCGACGATATCCGCGCCTTTACCGATTCCTGTGCGCCACGGCCGAGCGCGACGACTGCGATGACTGCTGCCACACCGATGACGACTCCAAGCATCGTGAGAAACGAGCGCAGCTTGTTCGCTCTCAGCGCGCCAAGCGCAACGGTTACGATTTCTCCAAACAGCATGAGTTACGCTCCTATCGGTTTGGACCGCCGCCACCGCCGCCCGGTCGGCCACCAGCGGCACCCGCTCCGCCAGCCGGCGTCTGCTGCTGCATTCCCGGCACGCCACCCGCACGCGAGCGAATCTGTTCATTGCGCGCCTGTCGCTGTGCCTCCATTGCCGCTGCCGCAAGAAGCGCCACCTGCTCGCCCTCTACGAGGCCGCTTACCACCTCTGTGTAGTCGAAGTCACTCACACCGGTACGGATGGCTTTTGCCTCATACTTGCCATCCTTTTTGGTGAAGACGACGTTCATTGTTCCGCGTGAGCTGAAACCACCGCCCGGCATTCCTCCACCCGTTGCTCCGGCGGCACCGGCACCGGCAAAACCACCCGGGCGACCCGCGCCACCCTGCCGGAACTGTCCGCGGCGGGATGTATCTCCACTCTGCATCCGCTGGGCACGACGAGCCGCGCGGGCCGAATCCGAAAGACCGGCTCCACCCGCTCCTGCGCCGCGCTGAGCCCCGGCATCAGCCGGAGCAGCGGCGCCCGATGCAGCTCCTCCCCGATTTGCGCGTGCTGCCCGCATCTGCGCCGAAATCGAGTCAGGGTCCAGCCCCAGCGTTGGCGCGATTGTCGGGAGTTCGCGCATCGTACGCACGGCATCGCTCGGGATTGCCAGCACTCCAACACGCTGCTCGATGACCATCAGCACTTCGCCATTCATTCCAGGCTTGAGCGATCCATCGGGATTCGACAGAGAAACCAGGACCGGGAACATGGTAACGCTCTGCTGAACCACTGCCTGGGGCTCAACCTTTTCGACCGAGCCGGTAAACCTGCGATCGGGATACGCATCGACGGTGACCGTCGCGATCTGGCCGGGACGCACATTCCCGATGTCCGTTTCATTCACGAATGCGCGCATGCGCACCTGTGTGAGGTCAGCCATCTTGAGAATGGTCGTTCCGCCGCTCGCTCCCGACGTTGCCGACGTGATGACCTGGCCGAGCGATACCGGCTTCTCTATGACAGTTCCGGAAACGGGAGCCCGCACTGTCGCATCCTCGAGCCTCTGCTTCGCGAGATCGAGGTTGGTGCGCGCACGCACAACCGAAGCTTCCGCGTTCGCATAGCCAATGATCGTTGCCTCGTTCTCCTGCGCCGTGATGATCTTTTCGGCAAAGAGGGCGCGGGAGCGGTTCCGCTGAGTGAGCGCGACTTGCGCCTGGATCTGCGACGAGCGGAGGTCAGCGGCGGCCTGATTGTACTGGTTCTGGACATCGCGCGTGTCGATCTGAACCAGCAGGTCGCCCGGCTTCACCATGGAGCCGACGTCCACAGGCATTCGGACGATCTGGCCCGACGCCTTCGACTTTACCTCGACGATGTTGATCGGCTCCACCGTGCCATTCGCCTGCGCACTGACGGTGATGTCGCGGCGCTCCACGGCCGCCGTCTTGATGACGATCGGCTCCTCCTTCTTCTTGCAGGCGGCCAGCACAAGGATGGTCAACAGTGCAGCGCGTGTCTTTAGCGGAAAATAGATCATTGATATGCGATTGAATTTGCGAAATTAGGGAAGCGGGCGGCCGATCAGCGTTTCGATCTGGGCGCGTGCGATCCTGTAGTCGTAACGTGCCGCGATGAGAGCGGACTGGGCCTGCTGAAGAGTTGCCTGTGAGTTGAGAAGATCGAGCAGTGTCGATGCACCAATGTTGTACCTCTGCTGCTGGACGCGCACATCCTCCTGGGCAGCATTCACCGATGCTGTCTGCACCCGCACCCGCGCAGCTGCGCTGCGAAGACTGCCAAGGAATTCAGACAGAGACTGGTTGGCTGCCAGCCTGGCGTCGCGCAGCTGTGCCTCCGCATTCGTTTCTGCGACATCGGCCCGAACGCTCGCTTCCTCTCGCGCGAACCCATTGAAGACAGGATAGGAAAGCGAGAAGGAGAGCCGCCCATTGTACGAGAACGGGTCGTTGCCCAGCCCAAAGCGGTTATCGACTCCGCTCCCCGAACGCGAGTAGCTCATGTTCAGCGACGGCAGGTGCTGTCCCTTTGCGGCCTTCTTCAGCTGCTTCGCGGCACTGAGGTTCGCTTCCGCCTGCGCGACGGCCGGCCCCTTGAGCGCGAACGAGGCAAGTGCAGCGCTGTCGGGAAGCTCGGAGAACTGCTCCTGCACCGATGCCGGATCTGCGGTGACCGGCGTCGGTGAACCAACAAGCCTGCTCAATGCTGCATTCGCAACTGACAGGTCGTTCGCGGCCGTGATCTCCGCGAGCTGTGCGTTGCCAACCTGAATCACCCCTCTGAGTGAATCCGAGCGGGTGGCAACGCCCGCGCGAACCTTTGCAGCTGAGGATGTGAGCTGCGCCTGTGCCTGCTCTGTCTGGGCGTGCGCTGCATCGATCGCTTCCAGCGCGGCAAGCACCGCGAAATACTGACGCTTCACATCCAGCGCGAGATTGTACTGGGTTGTGATCGAGCTTGCTTCGGCTGCATCCTGGGTCGCCCTGGCCGCGCGAAGAGCAAAATATTCGCGTCCACCGTCGAACAGCTCGGTGTTGAGCGAAAGGCCGGTGCTGTTGGTGGGGCGCGACGCCACCGCGACCTGTTCACCATTCTGGTTGACACGGGTTTGCGAGCCGCCAAGCTGAATTACGCGGCCTGCGGAAAGTGAAAGATTGGGAAAGAGCGCACCCATCGCCGAACGTCTCGACGCAGCCGCCGTTCGCTCGGTTCCGCGCGCCTGAATGGCCGCGGGTGAGTTGCGCTGCGCCAGCCGGATCGCCTCGTCCAGGGAAATGGGCGTAGCGCCATTTATTTTCGCGGACTGCGAGGGCACGAGCACGGTCTGCGCTCCCGCCTCGCTTCCAGCCAATACTATAGATAGGACGACGCCTGCGAGCAGCGCCCGATTCTTTAAACCAATCATTACCGTCGGTGGGTTAGGTGAAAGGGCGCGAAGATCATCGCCTCACAAGGATTACGCTTTCGGGCGGCGTTGTGCTGGGATGGTCGCGAAATGACTCGGATGCTTTCGGGCGTCTACTGCCAACCCCTTGCTCAGCCACGATTTAGCTCATACCCGAATAGGCTTGTCGGGATTAGGGCAGAGCGGTAAATTTCTGTGATACAAGCGCTTGCTGGCGCCCAGAAATGACTAATTACCGGATTAATGCACTTCATAAAGCTCGCCCTCGTGGTTGCCGCCGTCCTGATTCCCTCCGCGGCGCAAACCCAGGCAACAGACTCTGCAAGAAAGGATTCGGCCGCGCGCGCTCAGGAACTTGAAACCGTCTCAATACGGGAAAGGCACAAAGAAGATCGCGGATATAACGCCAGACGGATTACATCGGCGACCAGGACGAACGTTGCACTCCTGAACGTGCCCCAGAGCATCACCATCCTGACGAGTGACGCCATGGCCGACCAGTCCGTGCAAAGCATGGCTGAGATTGCGCGCTTCATTCCCGGAGTCACTTTTGGACAGGGTGAAGGACATCGGGATGCTCCTACGATTCGCGGAAATGCATCCACTGCCGATTTCTTTCTTGACGGTGTGCGCGACGATGCGCAGTACCACCGCGACATCTACAATGTGGGAAGAGTCGAAGCTCTGAAGGGATCGAATGCGATGACGTTCGGTCGCGGCGGTGGCGGCGGTGTAATCAACCGCGTGAGCAAGAGCGCTGACTGGATCAAGAATCGGGATCTTGTGTTCGAGGGTGGCTCCGCCAATCACAAGCGCACCACACTCGATTTCGGGAATGGAATAACGCCGACCTTTGCCGCGCGTGTGACCGCGATGGCCGAAAATTCCGGCAGCTTCCGCAAACCTGCGGTTCTTTCCCGCCGAGGGATCAACCCGACCGTTGCAGTCGTCGCGGAGAAGGTCATAATCCGCGCAGGGTATGAGCGATTTACCGATACCCGGACTGTGGACCGTGGAATCCCCTCTTATCAGGGACGCCCCGCACCCGCGCCCATCTTTCAGTTTTTCGGGGATCCGGCGGCAAGCAAGGCAACACTTGACGCGCATAATGGGCATATCTCGCTGGAACGTGAATGGAAGTCCGCTTTCAGCCTGCGAAACAGAACCCAGTTCTCCAGCTACGACAAGTCGTACGCGAATGTGCTCCCCGGTTCCGTCACTTCGACAGGATCGCAGGTCACGCTCACCGGTTATCGCAGCACTCACGATCGCTCCAGCATCTTCAACCAGACTGATCTCGTGGTCAACGCCTGGGTCGGCGAGGTGTCCCACACCCTTCTTGCCGGCGCGGAGTTTGGAAACCAGAAGACGCATAACTTCCGCGAGACAGGATTTTTTGGTACGGCGGCGTCACTGCTGGTTCCGTTCGCGTCACCCAGTGTTGCGTCCGGTGTGGCTTTCAGGCAAAGTGCATCCGATGCGGACAACGACGTAGGGGCAGGCGTTGCCGCGATCTATGTACAGGACCAGCTGAATATCGGCAAACACTGGCAGGCAATCGCGGGCGTTCGTCAGGAGTTCTTTGAGATGCGGTTCCAAAACAACCGGAAGGCGGAGAGACTTCACCGCTCCGACAGGATGATCTCGCCGCGGGCAGGTCTTGTATTCAAGATGGTGGACGCGATGTCTGTTTACGGGTCGGTCGCCATCTCGCATCTGCCCAGCGCCGGCGACCAGTTCTCTTCACTGACGGCCACCACTCAGACATTGCAGCCGGAACGCTTCATCAACCGCGAACTGGGTTTCAAGTGGGATATTCTCCCCGCGCTGAGTATGTCGAGCGCGCTGTACACGCTCGATCGGAACAATAGCTCGGCTCCGGATCCCCGCGATCCCACACGCGTACTTCAGACCGGAAGCCAGCGCAGCACCGGTTTCGAGGCAAATGTCTCCGGTGACATCACGGCGAAATGGAACATCATCGCCGGCTTTGCAAACCAGAGCGCCGAAATCGTGGAGCGGACCAGTGCATCGCGCGCCGGAGCGACAGTACCGCTGGTTCCAGGCAGGAGTGCATCGCTCTGGAGCCGCTACAACCTGAATTCGCGTTTCGGGTTTGCGCTCGGGCTCATCGCGCAATCGAAGATGTACGCGGCAATCGACAACACAGTGACTCTTCCCGGTTTCCAGCGCACGGACGCAGCCCTCTTTCTTGCGCCCGCGCGGCACCTGCACGTCCAGGTCAACGTCGAGAATGCCTTCAACGTGCGCTACTTTGCGACCTCGCATGGCAACAACAACATCATGCCCGGCGCGCCGCGCACTGTTCGAGTTTCGCTAAGAGCTTTTTAGCGCCTTCTCACACGCTGCCAGGCAGCGCTGGATGGTTTCGACTGTGTGATCGCCCATGTGGCCGATACGGAAAGTGGTAGCCTTGAGCTTTCCGTAGCCGGTACCCACGGTTATCCCCTGGTCCGCAACCCGCGCGAGGAACGAGTTCATCTCGACACCCGGGGTGAGCTCGATGCAGCTGACAGTCGGGGACCGGCCTGCAGGATTCGCCATGACGCGAAGCCCCATGCGCTCGGCCCAGTCCAGCACCACCTTCTGCATCGCCAGATGCCGGGCCCAGCGAGCCTCGATTCCCTCTTCCAGGATTCGCCCGAGCTGTAGGTCCAGGGCGTAGTAGAGCGAGATCGCAGGGGTGTTTGGCGCCTGGCGATTTCTCGTGAACTCGTCGTACTCAACGAGGTCGAAGTAGGTCCCGCGATCGCGGGTCGCGCGGGCGAGCTGCATGAACTTTTCCGACGCGACGCAAAACGCGAGGCCAGGCGGAAGAGCAAGGGCCTTCTGCGATCCTGTGAGTACGTAGTCCAGATTCCATTCGTCGAACTTCAGCTCCGCACCTGCAAGCCCGCTCACTGAATCGATCAGGCAGAGTGCGCCATGCTTGTGCGCCATGTCCGAGAGAGCGCGTACATCTTCGAGCGCGCCGGAAGATGTTTCGGAATGTGCCACAGTAACGGCGGCAAACTTTCCTGCCGCCAGCCGGCGACCCACTTCGGCCGGGTCGTGGATCTCGCCCCACTCCACCTGATACCGCTCCACTTCGCGACCGCATGACTCGGCGATAGTTGCGAATCGCTCGGAGAAAGCCCCGTTCACGAGAGAGAGAATCTTTCCCCCGGTCGCGCACCGAATCGCGGCTTCCATCATGCCCGTTCCCGACGAGGTACTTATGAAAACCGGGCGCTCGGTCAGGAACACTTTCCTGATGCCTTCCTGAATCCGAACGAAGATCGCCTCGAACTCCGGGCCGCGGTGCGACATCATGGGCTGCGACATCGCCCGCAGGACGTCGGGATGAACTTCAGTTGGGCCGGGAAGAAAAAAGGTGCCGAATGTCATGCCGAAATCTGCTCAAAAAGCTGCGGGAATGAAGTGACCTCGAAATCTGCGAGGGCCACAATCTTTTCCCGGCGGACAGCGCCAGTGAATGCGGCGAAGGCATCTACCGCGGGCTTCACCTCCGCGTCGGTCATTCCGTCGCCTACCAGAAGAACCGGCCGGTCCAGCCTCAGTCCCGAAACAACCGTTCGCTTGCCCATCTGCCTGGAGCATGGGTTCTCGGCGTCGTATCCGGCGTATTCCCCACTCTCGTCAAAGAATACCCGGACAGCGTAAACATCGGACGACAGTATCCCCACATGAGCTGCCAGGCGGAGCACGGGGTCAAGCATTCCCCCGCTCACGATCATCACGCGCACTCCGTCGGCTGTAAGACGCGCTATGGTTTCCACGGCCCCGGGCGAGATGTTCTCGATGTATGCGTTGGCAAGTGCGCTCATTTCCTCCCGGGTGGGACGGACGGCGTCGAGCCGCGCCGCATACACGCCATCGAACTCCAGCTCTCCGCGCATCGCGCGCTCGGTGACTTCGCTGATCCGACTGAACACCTCCTCGCCGCGCAGCCGGGCGAGCCACTCGATGCCTTCGATTCGGCTGAGAGTTGAATCGACATCCAGGATCACCGTTCGGAATTTTGGAGTCAAAGAATATTTCCGGGCGACATGATGTTGTCGGGATCGAGCTCGCGCTTGACTGTTCGCATCACTCCGATCTGCAGGGGCGTCATCTGCAGGGCCAGCCATTTCCGCTTCAGCTTTCCGATGCCATGCTCGGCTGCGATCGTTCCACCCATCGCAAGCACGTTCCTGAGCGTTGCCTCGACGACACTTTCTATCCGCGTCACATCGGCCGCATCGCGCGCTATGAAGTTCTGGTGTGGGTGTCCGTTGCCTGCGTGCCCGTACAGGACAGCGCGCTCGACGTCGAAGGCATCCGCGACCTCATTCGCCATCCGTACTGCGTCGCGCAATTTCCGGTACGGCACAGCCCAGTCGGTTGAGACCTTCCGCCCGCCGGACTTTCGATGCCCCGCCCCGCGCTCATTCATTACAGCGGGAACGCGGTGCCGGATTCGCCGTGCAAGCCGCAGCTCCGCGTCACTCTCGAAAACCCGCACATCATCTATCAGGGCACCTGCCTGTTCTGCGTGAGACAGCCAGTTCTCGAGACTGTCCGGTGATTCGTCTTCGGTGTAAACGAGTGCCCTGGCACCCGAGGCCCAGTCCGGACGATCATCCGCTGTACGCGCAATCTCGAGCGCCAGCTCTCCAAAAAACTCCAGGCAGCGGGGCGAAACATCGCCGGCCTCGCGCGCCTCGACCACGAAATCGAGCGCTGCGTCCTCCGAGAGAAATGGAATAGCCAGACCGGTAACCGTGCGAGCCCGCGGAACGAGGGCGAGATCTGCTTCCACGATTACGCCGAGCGTTCCTTCGCTGCCAATGAACCAGTCGATCGGATCCTGGGCAAAACCGTAGCCGACCGTGTTCTTCTCGAGGTCGCTGCGGCGCAGAACGACAAGCTCACCACTGGCGAGAACCACCTTGAGGCCGCGCACATGCTGTCGGGTTGCGCCGAACTTGAATGTGCGCGCACCCGATGCATTGCACGCGATCGCCCCGCCGACCGTGCACTCTTCTTCACTAGTTGGATCGGGCGCAAAGGTCAGCCCGCTTTCGGCCAGGGACTTCTTGAGATCACCAAGCAAGACACCCGGCTCGACGCGAGCCGTCTTCGTTTCGGTATCCACGTCGAGCACGCGGTTCATCGCACGCATGGAAAGGAGCACACCCTGATCGGTGATGGAGGCGCCGGTAGTACTGGTCTGCCCGCCGGCGGGTGTAACCGCGCGCCTGGACCTTGAGCATTCGTGCATGAGCTCGATGACTTCTTCCTGCGAAGCAGGGCGCGCCACGCTCTCGGGAGTGAGCACGAGGCCGGACGCATCTGCAGCCACACTTGCACGGACATCGGCGTCCGCTTCGAGCCTCACGGGATCAGTCCGCCTTGAAGCGAACTACTGTGGCAGACACCACATCAGGAAGCTGAAGCAGCGACTGCCGGACAGGCTCGGGAATGTCGCCGTCCACGGACACCGCGGCGAGCGCCTGTCCCCCGCGCGCGAGACGTGCCTGATGGTATTCGGCGATGTTCACGCCCGCACTGCCCAGCAATGTTCCCACATGCCCGATGACACCCGGTACGTCGTTGTTCGCAAGTATGAGTAGTGTATCGCGCGGCTGAACATCCACATGGAAGGCCCCGATGCGCGTTATGCGCGAACCCACCCCCGCGACTGCGAACTCCTGCATTCCGCCTCCCAGCCGGACCTCCACGAAGCCCGGTTCCCCGGCGCTGGTCTCGGTGAAAGACAGTTCGATTCCCCGGCCTTCGGCAACTTTTCTCGCATTCACCAGATTGAGACGCTCATTCTCCATGACCGCATCGAGCGCTCCGATCGCGGCAGACGCCAGGATTGCATCGCGTGAACCGGCGAGCGACTCGCCGCACCGCACCTCGATCTTCCCTATCGCCGTAATTCCCTGTGACGCGAGCACTCCCCGCGCTATTGCGGCGGCCCGCCGCGTGAGACGCAGCGCCGGCTGGATCTCCTTCCAGCGTCCGCTCTCGACCTCCGCGACATTCATCGAGCTCCCGAGCTCCCCCTGAAGCAGCGCATCACGCACCGCGACGCACGCGTCCACTGCAACGTTGCGCTGGGCTTCCGCTGTAGATGCTCCTATGTGCGGCGTAAGAAAGACATTTGGCAGCGCGCGAAGCGGGTGGTCCGCTGGCAACGGCTCCCTGGTGAAAGCATCGAGCGCGGCGGCTGTCAGCTTTCCCGACTTGAGCGCATCGATCAACGCCTCCTCGTCCACAATGCCACCGCGCGCGAAATTGAGCACGATCGCGCCCGGACGGATCCTGCCCATTTCACGGCGACCGATCATTCCGCTGGTTTCGTCATTCAGCGGCGTGTGGAGGGTCAGCACATCGCTCTCGGCGAGTATCTCGTCCAGCGATGAGATGTGCTCCACCCGGCAGGATTCAAACCGTCCGCGCGAGATGTATGGGTCGTAGGCGAGCACTTTCATGCCAAATGCGTGCGCGCGTGTGGCGACCTCGCTGCCGATGCGGCCAAGCCCGACAATGCCGATCGTTCGGCCTCTCAGCTCGGTGCCGAGCAGCTGTGAGCGATCCCAGCGTCCCTCGCGCATCGACGATTCCGCCCGGGATAGGTGGCGTACGATGTTGAGCAAAACGCCGAAGACCAGTTCAGCAACAGCAACAGTGTTTCCTGCCGGCGCATTGATCACCGCCACGCCCAGCTCGGTTGCGACGTCCATCGCAATGTTATCCACGCCGACGCCTGCGCGTCCCACCACCTTTAGCTTTTTCGCCGCCCGCAGCAGCTCCGCGGAAATCCTGGTGGCGCTTCGGCCTACGATGGCGTCATAGTCCCCGATTCTCTGAAGCAGGACATCGGCCGGAAGTGTGGGGCTTTCATCTACCTGGAGGCCTGGCTCCGACGCCAGAATGGCAACTCCCTCCGGATCGATTTCATCGGTCACGAATACGCGGTATTTCACACCATGAATTTACCTGGCATCGCGTACCGGCGCTAAATGAGCGGATTTCCCCCCGGGAGGGTAGAATTAGGAGAGACCAATTCCAACGCTCTGAGGACCATGATGATCAAACGCACCTCCTTCCTGCTTCTGATTGGCGCAGCCGCATGTACCCCCGGCGTCACCATCGAAACGACCCCCGCGAATGTCACTGCAAATGTCGATCGCATGGCCGGGGACGTAAAAGCCGTCGCGTCTGATGCATTCATGGGACGAGGTCCAGCGACTCCCGGTGAAGTTGTCACAATCAACTACATCCGTGACCAGCTGAAGGCTGCGGGAGTGCAGCCGGGCGGACCGAACGGATCCTGGTTCCAGGATGTGCCGCTCAGCCAGTCCGATATCGTCGGAACGCCCTCGCTCTCCGTGAACGTGATGGGACAGACAGTCCCGCTGCGTCAGGGTGAGCAGATTGCCGTGCGTGCGTCCATGCAGAACGTGAATCGCGTTGACATCGCAAACGCACCGATCGTCTTCCTCGGCTATGGCGTCAAGGCGCCCGAGCGCAACTGGGATGACTTCAAGGGTGAGGATCTCAAGGGCAAGGTTGGGCTCGTCCTCATCAACGATCCCGATTTCGAGACCGGGCAGGGAGATTTCGGCGGCAAGGCAATGACCTACTACGGCCGCTGGACATACAAATACGAAGAGGCTGCACGCCAGGGACTGGCCGGCCTCCTGGTAATTCATGAAACCGCACCCGCGTCATACGGCTGGGCAACAGTCAAGAACTCCAACACCAACACGATGTTCGACATCGTGCGCTCCAATCCCAATGAAGTCCATCCCCTCATGGAAGGCTGGGTGCAGCGAGATGACGCTGCGCGCCTGCTTTCCGCCGTGGGCGAGGACTTCGAGGCACTGAAGAAGCGCGCACAGACACGCGACTTCCGTCCCGTCACCCTGAACAGTGCGACTTTCTCGGCGAGCTATGCAATCAGCCGGAAGACGATCATCTCCAGGAACGTCCTCGGCCGCATTCCGGGAACGACGCATCCCAATGAAACGATCCTGTTCGGCGCACACTGGGACCACCTGGGAATCGGCGCGAAGGACGCGCGGGGAGATTCCATTTACAATGGCGCTGTGGACAATGGTACGGGCATCGCGGCAGTTCTCGAGCTGGCCAGAATGTTCGCGGCCGGCCCGCGTCCGCAGCGGTCGCTTGTATTCGGCTTCTGGACCGCGGAGGAGAAGGGCCTGATGGGTTCGGAGTACTATGCGGCAAATCCTGTCTATCCGCTCGAGTCCACAGTCGCCGGCGTGAACGTTGACGCGCTCAGCCCGACAGGGCCTGCGCGTGACGTGCTGGTGGTGGGATATGGACAGAGCGATCTCGAGGACCGGCTCGCTCCAATTCTGGCGGCCGACAATCGGGTGATCAGACCCGACGAGAGTCCGGAAGCCGGCTACTTCTTCCGGTCCGACCATTTCCCGATGGCGAAGCGCGGCGTTCCAATGCTGTACATGGACAGCGGGTCGGATCTGCTGACCGGTGGAAATGCTGCCGGCAAGCTCGCGGACGACAACTACCGCCGCAGCATGTATCACCAGCCGGCAGATGAATACGATTCTGCCACCTGGAACTTTGCCGGGATAGCGGCTGATGTAAAAGTGCTCTACCAGCTCGGCCTGCAGCTCGCAAATTCGCGCGACTGGCCGAACTACCGCGCCACGTCAGAGTTCAGGCCGATTCGCGATCAGTCGGCATCCACACGCAGGTAATACTTGAACCGAAGGGTCGAAGTGCAGACGGATAAGACTCGTGGGGACTGGTTCGCTGATGTCGAGGACCGGTTCTTCACGAACTCAATCGACCTGCTCTGTCATCTCGACTTCGACGGATACTTCAAGCGGCTCAACCCTGCGTGGGAACGAGCGCTCGGCTTCACGATAGAAGAGCTGAAGTCAAAACCGTTCATCGAGTTCGTTCATCCTGACGACCGCGCGCGGACACTGGCGCAGAACGCTTCTGTTCGCGCGGGCGGCCAGGCGCTGGCCTTCGAGAACCGTTACATGTGCAAGGATGGCTCGTTCCGCTGGCTCCGCTGGAACGCTGCTCCAGACTCACGCGAAAAGGTGATCTATTCAGTCGCGCGCGACGTCACGGAGCAGAAGAACACGGAAGCAGAGCGGGACGCGCTGCTGCGCGAGCTGCAGGCAGCGCTGGCGGAAGTAAAAAGCCTCCAGAGGATTCTCCCCATCTGCTCGTACTGCAAGAACATTCGCGACGACCAGAGCTACTGGCACAGCGTCGAAAGCTATTTTGCGAAGCACACTTCATCGCAGTTCAGTCATGGAATCTGCCCGAGCTGCATGGCTACTCAAATAGATCCGGAGTACGCCAACTTCGACGAGTAAGAGTCACCTAGAGGGAAAGGGGACTGGAGGCGGCAGCTCGCTCGCGAATTTCCATACCGGTGGCCCGTCCCGCACCAGTGGCACATTCCCCAGTCTCGCCCTCACCATGGTGATCGGCATCGGTCCGCTCTGGAGCACACCATCGTGGAATGCCCGCTCCGTCATCCTCCCCGAGTCTACCAGCTCCCTGTGAAGGGCGCGGAGCTGCAATCCTCCAATCATGTAGGCAATCTGGTAGAGTGGAGGATAGTCGCCGCCAAATGACCGGCGCACTTCCCCCTCTGCATTGGAGCGCTCGAAGTTCACTGTATCCACGAGAAACTGGATTGCCTGATCCGGCGTGAGCTTGCCTGCGTGAAAGTTGAGCGAAAAGATGATTCGTGCACTGCGGTGCATTCTCCAGAAGAGAGCGCCAATGCGGTCCTCGGGGGAGGAGTGAAATCCGTGGTCCCAGAGGAACATCTCCCAATACAGTGACTGACCCTCCAGCCAGAATGGAGTGTAGAAAGCCCTGCGGTGGGTATTGTATCGCTCTATCATGAACCCCTGCAGGTGATGTCCCGGATTGAGCTCGTGAAACACCACCGCGTGGGAGAAGTGCGGGTTGTTTCCACGAAGGGTCATCATCTTCTCCTCCTCCGTCATGTCAGCCGTCGGATACGCAACGAGAATCGACTCGCCGCCGAGGAAGAATGGAGCGACCCTCTGGCGCTCGGGAGACATCATCTCCATTCCCCAGTCTTCGCGCGCGAGCTTCGGGATCGTCACCCAGTCATGCTTGTCGAAAAAGGCTTCGGCCTGGCGCGCCAGGTCCCGAATCAGCTCCGGCTGCTTTCCCGGCTCGACGTAGGTGTTCTTGACCTTCTCCATCGCCGCCTTCCAGTTGTCACCGAAACCCATTGCAGCTGACGCCTTCTTCATTTCACCCAGGCTGAACGCATACTCCCGCTCCGCGATCGCTATCAACTCTTCGGGCGAATAAGGAATCATTTCGTACGCGAGATCCTCCTCCAGTCCCTTGCGGCTGATAGGATCCCCAATGATGGGACCATCGTTGGCGGCACCACCCGCCTGCTGGGGCTTGAAGCCGACAACCTTTTCGCGCAGCGTCTTCGAGTAGCGTGTGAGTGCATCATCAAGGCGCTTGTACGGATCCTTTGTCCACCAGGTGAACACCGGATCGTACCCGTCGTAGAACCTGTACCAGTTGCCAACCACCCTGCGAATCCGGTCCACGTCATTGGCCGCGCGGTTGGCAACGGCCTTGTTGATCCTGGAAGCGTTCGCTGCGACCTCGTACCGTGCGCGCAGGCTGTCAGCCTCGGTCGCGGCCGCCGCGAGAGTCGCTGATGCAACACGTGAATTCACCGGAGCCAGTGTCCGCCGCGTGTCCTGCAGCGAGAGCAGCCTGTCGGCAAAGGGCACGAGCACTGCAGTTTCAGTGAGCTGGGCAGTGCGGCGATCGAGCAGCACCAGCTCGTGCTTCAGCGAGTTGGACATAAGCAGGTAGTCGATCCTGCCCTCCTGACTCAGCTTGGCAAAATCGACCTGCCTGAGCCGCTCCATCCATCCGTTGTAGAATGAGCGCAGCTCGCGACGCTGCGCCGGAGAATTGTTCGCGTCGTAGCGCCGGAACATGGACTCGCGATCGGCACTGTACCGGTTGACGACCGCTGCCAGCTCGCTGCCCGGCTGCCCGACAAGCGGGCGGAGATCGGGAACGAGTGCGAGAGAGTCATTCTGTGCGCGTGCCGCTGGTGCGACGCAGCAGACAATGGCGAGTGCGAGCAGGCTCTTGATCATGAAAGGGATCGGTTAAGGTGCGGGGCGGCCGAAGCGAACATTGACGAGACTGGGAGTGCCGGTGGCGGGTACTACGACAATGAAGATGTGGTCGTATTCGCTGTCCTCCATGGCCTTGACCGGTACGCCACTGAACGCCTGGACAATCTGCGGGACCGTATTGCTGTGACCCACCACCACGACGGTCTTTCCCAGGTTTGCTGCAAGAACTTCCCGGGCGATGTCGGCCGGGTAGGTAGTCGCATTTGCGGAACTCACCGGGCGCTCGATTATGGTGAGGCCGAAATGTTGTGCGAGCGGCTCAACGGTCTGCCGGTTCCTTCTGTACTGCGTTGAGTAGATCGCCGAGACCTTTGCGTCCCTGAGAACTTCGCGCAGCGCGAGGGCGCGCTCGCGGCCGGCTGCGGTCAATGTAGGATCGCGCGGATCATCGCTGCCCTTTTCTGCGTGCCGGACCACAATGACAGTAGTTGCGGCCGCTTGAACGTTTGCCGTCCGGTGTACGCCGACCTTCACGCAGCCCTGCGCTACAAGCGCGAGCGCCACCAGCACCACATTCCATTGCGACAGAGCCAGGGGCCATCGGCCGAGCCCGGGGAGTTTCATGCTGCTGCGGCGGCGAATATCCATCGATCCCGTTGCGAGTGTACACAGAACGAATGCTGCTCGACAGAAACTTGCGCGTCGCGCCAGTGCAAACGCAACTTCGATCCATGACTTCGCGGCCGTTTCTTCCCTTTTGCGCCCTCGCCCTGGCTTGCCATCCCGGCCCGCCCGGGACTGCACAACCGGTTCCGGCGGCGAAATCCCAGAATCCGTCTCCAATGGTGGAGACTGCACGGAGACACGAGCGAATCGTTGCCGGTCAGCTCGCGGGCCTGACTTTCACGATCGATTCGGTCCTCCCGCGCCCGGTTGAAGTTTTCATTCCCGAAAGGACGCCGGAAAGCGATACAACTGCGGGACGAATTCTACTCATACACCTTTTCGGAGCGGCCTTCGTCCCAAGGACCGCTGTCGTGCAGGCGGGCGGAAAGTATGTGCTGGCGGTAGTGAACCTTGGCGGCGGCTCCTCAGCGTATGAGCGCCCACTCTCCGACAGCACCGCCTGGGACCTGCTCGTGCGAAAGATTCGCGAGGAAAGTGCAAAGCGAAGCGGCAATCGCGTTCTGGGAAGCCGCGTCTTCGTGAGTGCGTTCAGCGCAGGATACGGAGGAGTGCGCGCGCTCCTCAGCAACGAACGCATCGCTCAAACGCTCGACGGCGTGATCCTGCTCGACGGGCTGCACACAAGCTACATCCCCGAGCGAACTGTGATTTCAGAGGGCGGAGCGCTCGACAGCGCGAAGCTTGTTCCCTTCCTTCGTTACGCGCAGCGCGCTGCCGCGGGCAATGCAATGATGGTCATAACTCACTCCGAGATTTTCCCCGGCACCTTTGCCAGTACGACCGAAACAACGGACTGGCTTATATCGCGGCTGGGACTGGAGCGCACGCCTGTACTCGAATGGGGGCCCGGCGGGATGCAGCAGATAAGCGAAGTGCGGCGCGGGGGTCTATGGATACTGGGCTACGCTGGCAACACCGGGCCCGACCACATCGATCACCTTCACGGCCTGGCGGACTTCCTCAAACGCGCCGCGCCTTAGCAGCTCCGCTCAGTTCTTGTTGTACACGTAAACAAGCTCACCCCGCAGCACCGTCATCTTGTTTGCCTCGATCGTTCCGGCGAGCAATGGCACGCTGTTGATCACGTTGCGGAAGTAGATCGCATTTCCCTGCAGACTGAACGTCCCGTTCTCCGTAACCGCCTGCACGGTCATCTGCCCGTTCACCATGCTGCGCGTCTGGCCGCTGACGGCGTAAGTGAATCCCTCATACAGGTTCACCACGTCATCCACTACTTCCAGTTTTGTCGCGCTTCCCGGCACCGCATATGGAAGTGCTGCACCGTTCACTGTTTGAAGAGTGTACTTCCCGTTGACGGTGGCCGTACCGGTCACGCCGCCGCTAAAGCAGGCCACCGGCATTGCGGCAATTGCCAGGGTGAATAAAGCGCGTTTCATGCACAACTCCAGACCGGGATGCACCCAAGCTAGCCCCCCGTCAACGGACGCGAAACTCCCGGCTTCGCCAGCCGTATGGTTCCGAGTGACAACCCGGACCCCAGCGTTGCACCCTATCTTTGCTCCCTGACCGGCCTTCCACACTCGCCCCCAAAATGACAACCAACCAGAAAGCCTCGCTCGCAATAGTTGCCGGTACCTTGTGCGGGTTTGTGACCATGACCCTGCATCCGACCGGGCACGACATCGTCCAGAACCTCGCGGGCGGCGGGAAGGGGTCGCTCAATGTAGTTGTGCATTCGCTTGCACTTCTCGGGCAGGCACTGCTGCTGATCGGTACGCTGGCGCTCACGCTTTCCTTCAGGAAAGAACGGTCCACCGCAGTTGCAGCCTACATACTCTTTGCGTGGGCAAGCGTGGCGATCATGATTGCCGCGACGGCGAGCGGCTTTATTTCCGGCGCAATGCTCAGCGCCGCCGCTTCGGAACAGGGTGCCGCACGCGACTTCGCCCGCGCCGCGCTGCACTATACAGGCGTCTGGAACCAGTCCTTCACCAAGCTTTTCGTCTCCTTCAGCTCGCTTGCAATCATCGTCTGGTCGGTCGCGATGCTGCGCGAAGCAGTTCTTTCCCGCTCACTCGCCATTTACGGACTGATCAGCGGCCTGGTCGCGCTGGCCCTCACCCTCTCCGGGACGCTGAGATTCAACATTCACGGCTTTGGCGCGGTCGTTCTGGCACAGGGCATCTGGCTCATCTGGATGGCTTCACTGCTGCGCAATCGAGAAACGCAAACCGTGAGCTGAGCTTTCTACTCGCGGCGGCGGGACGTGATGCCGAATCCGATGACATCACGTCCGTACCGCTCACGCACATCGTCGAGAGCTGCGGCCAGCTCACGATGCCGGCTGGTTTCGGCACCCTCGGAAGACTCCCCGTCAAAGAGCGCAAACTGCTCCTCTCCACCAATTCGCGAGAGATGCGACGCTGAAACTCCAATCAGGCGCGCTGCCACTCTGCGTTTTCGCCTGAGCTGAAGAAGCAGTTCCCTGACGACCGGTGCAACCGCGTGGTATGTCGTAACAGCTTCATCCAGGGTGCGGGCCGCGGAGCGCAGCGTAAAATCGGAATCCTTGATTTTCACTGTGATCGTCCTGGCCGCGTAGCCGCTGTCCCGCAGGTCGGAGGTCACGCGATCTACCAGCTGCAATATTTCCTTCTCGAGCTGCGCGTCTTCCATGATATCGGCTGCGAACGTTTCCTCGCGGCCCATGGATTTGGGCTCCTCACGCTGGTGTACCGGACTGGAATCTATTCCCCTGATCGTGTCGTACAGCCATTCGCCCGAGCGGTCACCGAGCCGTTGCCTCAACTCGCTCAGTGAGACTCCAGCAACATCTGCCACCTTGTACCACCCGATCCTGGCCAGCTCTTCCTGAAAGCGCGGCCCGATACCGGGAAAGTCGGCGAGAGCCAGTCGCGACAGGTAGTGCGCCTCGTCTCCGGGTGCGACGATGTACACCCCGTTGCCTCCGGCGCCATCACGCGGCTTTGCATGTTCCACCGCCATCTTGGCGACGAGCTTGTTCGTGGCACCGCCCATCGAGATGCGGATGCCCGTTTCGCGCTGCACGGCGTCCCGTATCGTATGTGCGATGTCCTCGAGGGTGCGGCCCCTGTAGATGGTCTGCATCGTGGTGGTGAGATCGAGGTAGGCCTCATCCGGGGAGGCGCTCTCGACCTCGGGTGCGAACCTCTTCAGCACCGTCACGATTTCATCGCTCTTCTGCGAGCAGAGCTCGCGCGGAACGGGAACGCACATCGCCTTGGGACAGAGCCGCACCGCACGCGAGATGGGCATTCCAGACCTGACGCCGAACTTTCTCACTTCATAGGTAGCAGAGCAGACCACGCCCCGGCTTTCTGCCGAACCGCCGACGATCAGCAGTGGCTCCCTTCCCGCGCCTTCAGGGTCGGCAATTCGCGCCAGCTGCACGTAGTAAACGTCGCAGTCCGCCAGAAGAATGCTGCGATGTGGTCTGTCGCCGGCCGCCATGACCGGAAATGTAAAGCCCCGATTCACATGGTGAATCGGGGCCCACAGTAAACGCCTTGCCCCTGCTTTAGCGCTGTCTGTCGGTTGCGTCCGGACCCGGGCGCGATGCCGGATTTCCATCCACCCGATCCTTGAGGCTGTCGGCGGCGTTCATCGCACGCTCACCGGCATTTCGCAGCGACGAACTGCCGCGGCTGTACCCTTCCTGCGCATAGCCACGCATCTGGTCCCAGGAACCACGCTTCGAATCGGAGGTCCATCCACGCTGGAGGTCAGCTTCGACCTCATTGAACGAGCGGTTCTGGTAGTCCGGATTGCGGCTCGCCATGTGGCCGAGATAGTAGGCCGGCTTCACGTCGTCATAGCCGCGGTCGGCGAGGCGGCTGGAAGACGTCTCATAGTGCTTTCTATAGTATGAGTCGTCGTCGCTGGTGATCGTCGTGGCCGCCTCAGCTACGGCGCGGCCAGTCCACCATCCACCCATCGCGCCGGCGATTCCGCCGATGATGGTTCCCACAGGCCCGACGGCAGATCCAATTGCGGCTCCCGCAAGAACGCCGGAGATCCCGCCCGCTGCCTCACCTACATGGTCTGCGACGCCCGGATGGTCGTCGTGCTTGCCAAGTGCGTTGTCCTTCGCCCTTTCTAGTTTCGCATCCGTCATTGCCGGATCGTTATTTCGATTGTCCATGATTCCCTCGGTGTGTGTGGTTCACCATGGATAAAAGCAATTGCGATACCGCCGCGCTGCGGCTGAGCCTCGAAAGAATCGTGCGAGATTTTCCCTGCTAAAGGCTCTTCATGTCGATTACAAATCGGTACCGCACATCGCTCTTCAGCATCCGCTCGTATGCCTCGTTGATCGAAGCCATGTCGATCATCTCGATATCCGATACGATCCCGTGCTCGGCGCAAAAATCCAGCATTTCCTGCGTCTCCGGCAGCCCGCCAATTCCTGACGCCGCCAGGCTGCGCCTTCCCCCCATGAGAGTGAAGATGCGAACGGCGGCCGGAGTGGGCGGTGCGCCCACGCAGATCATCACGCCATCCGTGGCGAGCATCTGGATATACATGTTGTAATCGTGCTCGGCGGAAACCGTGTCGATGATGAAGTCGAAGCTCCCCTTCAGCTCCTGGAGCCGGGCCGGGTCCGTGGTGAGCGCGAACCTGTGCGCGCCAAGCTTGCGTGCGTCCTTCTCCTTCCCGGGCGAGGTGCTGAGCATCGTGACTTCCGCCCCGAAAGCAGCCGCGAACTTCACTGCCATGTGCCCCAGACCGCCCAGCCCGACGACACCCACCCTGTGTCCCTTCGAGATCTTCCAGTGCCGAAGCGGTGAGTAGGTCGTTATCCCGGCGCAGAGCAGCGGCGCAACAGCTGCGAGATCGAGCTTGTCGGAAATGTGCAGCACGAAATCCTCGTGCACGACTATCTGCTTCGAGTACCCGCCATAGGTGATGTCGCCTGTAATCTTGTCGCGGCCGTTGTAGGTTCCAACACTGCCGCCGGTGCAGTACTGCTCGAGACCTCTCTTGCAGTTTGTACACTTGCGGCAGGAATCCACCAGGCAGCCTACGCCGGCGAGGTCTCCAACCTTGAACTTCGTCGTGCTTGCACCGATGGCAGAAACACGCCCTACGATTTCGTGTCCCGGCACGCACGGATACACAGTGCCCGCCCATTCGCTGCGGGCCGTGTGAATGTCCGAGTGGCAGACACCACAAAATTGTATTTCGATCTGGACATCATTGGCGCGCAGGTCGCGGCGCTGGATATCGAGTGGAGCCAGAGGTGATTCGGCCGACTGTGCCGCAAAGGCCCTGGAGACTGACATTGCATTTCCTTTTTTGTATGAATGAACAATAGCAAAAAAGCCCCGCTGGCAGCGGGGCTTTCTGCGTTTCAGCCAGCTCATCTACTGGATCGTAATCGATCCCGTGTACGACTCAGTCTGGCCCTGAAGGTTGGTTGTGAAGATGATCATGTAGTATCCCGTTCTGGTCACATCCCACGTGGCGGTCACGCTGCCCGGACTGAAACGCGCCGAACGCACGAGGAAAGTGCCAGGCGGCGTGCCGGGATCACGAATCACCGCAGACGGTGATGTAGCTCCATTCATCGTCACCGTGATCCTCTTTCCAGCCTCGGCGAGAACGAACAGCCTGTCTTCGAACCGGCTGTTGAATGTGCAGTCACCTGTCGCAAGCGTCTGGTTCGCGAACGATACGTTGCCGGATGTCGCGTTATTCGTGCAGGTGATGTTTCCGTTGGTTGCGCCGGTTACCATCGAGTACGATGCCGGTGCGCTGGCCGCGGGAATTCCAGCGCGCAGCTCGTAACTTCCGGGCGCAAGGAACCAGGTCGCATTCAGGTCGCCGGTGCCGCCCATATAGTCCAGGACTTCCCTGCCACCCCTGAAGATTCCCGCGGTCTTGGAGCCGAGCGGCGAGACCAGGCGAACGCTGAGCGCGGTCTGGGCGGGCAGCGCCAGCGAATAGCCGTCATACCGGTATCCACTGGACAGGCAGTCGCTGGTCTCCCAGAACGCAGTCCGTGTTCCCGCGACCGTAGTGGAGGTTGGAGTACAGGTGTTGCTCGCATCGCCCTGTGCGATAGTCAGCGTATAGGCACCGCTGCCGCCCGGATTCGTGTGACCGACCACGATCTCCTGGAATCCCTCGAAGGTCGTCGTGTACGAGGTGCGTGCTGTTGCGCCGATCGTGTAACGAAAGTCGCGCGTGAGCATTGGCGAAGCTGGTCCGAGCCGGTCGTCGCGATAAACGACGAGCGGTGCAAACGCCGCTGTTGCGACGCTCATGTCCAGGCGCGTTCCATTGGGCGGAAGAATGATGAAGAGATCCTCGACGCCACCGAATGGACCGGCGCAATCCGCCGCCGGATCGATTTTCTCCGAGATGGTTACTCCCGGAGTGACGAACACTACCGGCCTGCACGTTACTGCGGCGTCGGTGCTGGTCGTGAAGGTGTAGTCGCCGAGGGTCGTCGCATCGCGCGTCTCGATCTCGAAGGTGTACGAGCCAGGCGCGAGCACATACCGCACTTCCAGCGGGTTGCTGGACGAAGGCATCCATCCCTCGGAGGCCATGAGCTGCACATAGTGATTCGTGCCCGTGCGGCGCAGGCTCACCCGGCGTCCTGTATGCGCGGTAATCTGGGCGCGGAACGCCGTCTGGGTGGAGATGCTGAACTCGTACATGTCGAAGCGGCGGCCGCTGCCGTCCGACGCGGCACAATCGCTCGCGGTCCAGGACCCGTTTTCGGTGGACCCCAGAGTGTAAGGCTCACTGCGGCATCCACGGCCGGCGGCGGCCATGGGAATCACACGGTGCTGCTGGCCGTTTTCACTGGCTGAGTGCGCCGCGCGCCCGGCGGCCGTAAAATCAGAAGGAGCGGTCGAGTCGCTTGAGCAGGCTGCAACTGTGGTCAGCGCAAAGGCTGCCGCCACAAGGGAAAGTGATCGCATTGAAAGGGAGGAAAGTTCGGAAATCCAGCGGGGACAGGCAATTTCCGACTATGCCTCCGGCATGTCAATGAAAAACTCGAGTCCCTTTCCTCTTGACCGGGGAGTACGACGGCTGCGCCTTTAGCGGCGTGAAGCTCCCTGCTTCGTTGTGATTACGATCACTCCATTTGCCCCGTCGATTCCATACATCGCAGCCTGCGCGCCCTTGAGAACCTTCACCGTGTCGATCTCCGAAATGCTCAGTCCGGTAACGAGACCGCCGGGACCGGGAGTGAACGGGAGTCCGTTGAGGATGTAAAGCGGTGGAGTGAGGGCTCCGTCGATCTGGGAGTTCCCGCGAATCTGCAGTACTACCCCTTCGGGACTGGGCACCACCTGAAGGCCCGGTGCCCTGCGCTCGAGCATGTGCTCGATGGATTCGTTAGCGAGCTGAACATCGTTGTCCGTTACCCTGGAAGAATCGCCCTCCTTCAATGGCGTTACACTGGCGCAGGCGGCGACAGCCACGCCCAGGAATGCCCGTCCAAGTACTGAGACAAACGATCTCATTTCGGCTCCATCGAAGGATGGTTCAATATGCACGGCGCCTCCGGGGGCGCCAGATCCGCCAGACTATTCCTTTTGTGGCAGTATGGTTTCACCGCGCTCGAGCATCCTCACCAGCTCCGCGATCTTTCTGGCGCGACCCGCAGGGGTCTTCATGCTGTTGGTTCGGAACACCAGAGCAAAAAGGTTCTGGCGCCCGAGAGTCCTGAACTTCCTTCGCGCGGCCGGACTGGCATCTATCGCGCTGCGAAGGTCGTCGGGAATGCTCTCCGCAGTAGTGCTCCGGATGGGCGCATACGCTGCCTGCCAGCGGCCATCGGCCTTCGCGGCATTTACCTGCCTCAGGCCGTGCGGCGTCATGCGCCCGGACTTCACCAGGCGAGCGACGTGACCCTGGTTGACCTGGCTCCACACACTCTTCGGCTTTCGCGGTGTGAAGCGCTGGAGGAATGACTTCTCGTCGAACGATTTCTTCAATCCGTCGATCCAGCCCCAGCAGAGAGCCACATCGAGAGCTTCAGCGTATGTGACAGTGGGCAGGCCGGACGCCTTCTTGTGGATTTTCAGCCAGAGTTCCGACTCACTGTCATGATTTGCCGCAATCCACTTCTCGAAGGCAGCCGCACTCCTGAAGCTCCTGATCTTTCGTGGATCTGGTATGACCGGAGCCATGAGAACTACTTTGCGCAGCCCTGCGCTGTCTGTTCCTGCTGAGCGAGCTGCGCTTTCACCTGCTCCAGCTGGAGACGAGTCGCATTGACTGTGAGTGTGTTTCCCGCCGGCGATACTATGATGCGATTTGAAGCGAGCGTCAGGATGGGGCGAATCAGCTCGGCTGCCTGCGTCGCGGAAATGCAGCGCACGGGGATTCGCTCCTCGACGATGGCATCGGCCGGAGCCGATGAGGATGGAGGTGGCGCTGCTGTGCGGAGGAGCAGCATTCCGCCGGCAACTGCCATCGTGAGTGCAACAGCGAAAAACCATTTTCGCACGGCGGAGTTCCGCGGCGCTGGCATTACCGGCAATACGGATCGCTCTACACGCATTTGGGCGAGTGCCGTATCAAAGGAACTGGCTGATATCCCGGCCTCGGCTGCGGCTGCGCGCAGATCCTCGACTTCCGATCCTGCTGCCCGCCGTGCGTCCATCTCGCTTGCACGCGCGAGAAGCTCTGCCGCCTCACGGTCGGGCAGAACTTCCCTGTCTCGTTCCGGCTGTCTGCTCATGACGATTCCCGCGGCACAGCCGGGAATTTAGCTAGCCTTTCGTGCCACCGCTCCCGCCGCCAGAGCCCTGGGATGCGCCGGTACCGCCCGATCCCTTGGAACCGCTGGAGCCATAGTGCCCGGGTTCCTTTTTGGAGCTGTCCGTCTTGCCCTGGTCAGTACCCGACTGTCCCTTTCCGCCGCTGCCGCCCGGCATTCCATTCTTTTCGGAATTTTTCTCTGACATTTTTCCTCGCCATTTGAGATGCATCCGTACTTGGCAAGTGCGGTACCGTCCGGCGGGCTACCGCTGGTTGCGGGGCACCTCCGAGTACTCGCCTGCGCGTGAATACCCGGGAACATCCCTGCCGCTCGCCGTCAGCTCCGTGATTTTTTCCAGCCGGTCGAGATGCTGCTGGAACGAGTCGGGGAAAATCCTGTCTGCGTACTGTGCAAGCTTGAGTGAAAGCGCGGCTGCAAGCCCGCCAAAGAGCGCGCTGTACACAAGGTCCATGCGAATGAGGTCGAACGGGACCAGTTCGCCGGTCACGAGATTCATGGTCTGCATGAATGCGAGCACGAACAGCGAAGTCACCAGCCCGCCAACCAGCCCGAACCTGATCCAGCTGATCTCGGAAAGCCGCCGCCCGCGATAGATGATCCGCATGATGCTCGGGAACACAGCGCCGACAATGAATCCCATGAATCCGATCCTGATGGACATCCCGAGCCCGTCTATCATCGACAGGGGCGGCACGACCTGAAGTGTCCGCAGGATCAGCCACATGGCAAACCCCGCGGCACCCCATCCCGCCGCGAACACGAACGCGTTCCCGACCGCACCCTTTACCCGCTGTCTCCAGCCGTACTCAGCCATCAAGACCCCCGTCAAGACAATGTACTTTGTGCTGCAAAGTAGGTTCAACCGCCCCCGTGCGCAAGACGTGCCGGCAACGAAAAAGGCCCCGCCGGACGGCAGGGCCTCGATCATGAACCGATGAGCTACGCTCTTGCGATCATCCGCTGCTTGAGCGTCGCCAGTCTCTTCCGCACCGAGCCGTCCATCACTGTGTCTCCGTACCGGACCACGACACCACCCAGGATCCGTGGATCCACATTCAGGTGGGCCACGACTTCCCTGCCCAGCGCCTTGGTGAGCTGGGCCGCGATCTTCCTGCGCTCTTCCTCGCCCGTCTCACGCGCCACCGTCACGGTCGCATGCACACGATTGTGCTCGCGATCCAGGAGATGCTGGTATTCCGCAGCTATCTCGGGAATCAGCATCTGCCTGCGCTTGGTCACCAGCATCTGGATGAAGCGCATGAACAGCCTTGGCGTGCGGTCGGAAAGCGCCTTCGACAGCACCGCGTTCTTCTGCACCGGGCTCACTTTCGGGGAGCCGAGGAAGTTCCGGAGCGACGGATCCGTATTGAACGCGTCCGCAACTCCCTGCATCGTCACACCCCAGCCATCCACATCGTCAGCTTTCTTCGCCAGCGAAAGCAGGGTCTCGGCGTAGTTACGGGCGATGCTCTCGTCGCGCATTAGTGCTTGTCCTTTGTGCCGACTGCGACCGACGCCAGGAAGGTCTCGACGATCTTGCGATTGCTCTCGTCATCGAGGTTCTTCTCGATCACCTTGCTCGCGCCTGCGATTGCGAGCTCGATCGCCTCCCGGCGAAGCTCGGCGATTGCTGCGTCCTTTTCGCCCTCGATCTCACGTCGCGCGCGGTCGAGCAGCTCCTGCTGCTGCGTACGCGTCTCCGCGAGCATGTCGCTGCGCATGCGATCGCCTGCTGCACGGCCTTCAGCGATGAAGCGCTGTGCTTCGTTGCGGGCAGCTTCGATGGCTGCGCGCTGCTCGGCGAGGAGCCGCTCGGACTCTTCGCGGTTGCGCGTCGCGGCTTCGATTGCATCCTGCAGCGCCTTCTCACGCGCTTCGACGGCGGCAGTGATCGGCTTGAATGCGAACTTGGAGAGAATTACCCAGAGAACCACGAAGATCAGCAGGGTCCAGAACATGAGACCGCCATGCGGCGAAAGCAGTCCGCCTGCGCCTGCGCTCTCTTCGGGTGCTGCTTCCAGAAGTGCAAAGAAAATCGGCATTGAAATCAGATAAAAGAGTGGGTTGGGAGCACCGGCGTTACGCCGGCACTCCCCACCGGATTAGAACGTGAACTTGCCCTGAATCAGGAAGGTCACGACGATCGCGAACAGCGTTGCGCCTTCGATGAGTGCTGCGAGAATCAGTGCACCCGTCTGGATGCGGCCGGCCATTTCTGGCTGACGCGCCATTCCGTCCATCGCCTGGCCGCCGAGACGGCCGATGCCGATGCCTGCGCCGATGACGGCGAGACCTGCACCGATGCCGGCGCCCATGAGGCCCCATGCGCCCGCGTACTCACGGGAGAAGGTGGCTGCTGCCTGAAGAAGAGGAAACATTGTCATTGTCGATCCTTTTGCGTTTGAAACGTTTCGAGACTTTGGCGCGTCCCGTTTTGCGCTGCCGGTCAGCGAGATTCGCATCTCAACCGGCTTCCCCGTGAACCACTGTCACGGGTACGAATTCATGAGCAGTGAACTACACCGTACGGCCAATGGCCAATGGCGTCAGGCCAATAGCCAATGGCCGTATCCTGCTTTTCCCTAGTGCGCAGCCTCCCGTATCTGCCCAATGAACACACTGGCCAGAAGCGCGAAGATGAATGCCTGCAGGAATGCCACGAAAATCTCCAGCATCATGATCGCGACGGCCATCAGGAACGGGGCCGGGGCGATGAAGTAGCTGCCGAAGGTGAAGATGAGTCCGATCAGCGCGAGCACGACCACGTGACCTGCAGTCATGTTTGCGAACAGACGGATCGCCAGCGCGAAGGGCTTCGTGAACTTTCCGATGATTTCCACCGGCGTCATGATGAGCGTCATCGGGAGCTTCATCCCGAGCGCCATGTCATGCGGCCAGTAGAACACGGTGCCCAGGTACTTCTTGCCGAGCGCGCGCATTCCGGCGATTTCCACCATGACGAAGGTGATGATCGCCAGCGTCGCTGTAACCGAGATGTTGCCTGTCGCCGTCGAGCCGTAGGGGATGAGACCCAGAAGGTTCGCGAACAGGATGAAGAAAAAGAGAGTCAGGATGAAGGGCACGAACTTGTCGCCATGGTGCCCGACATTCGGGATAACCACTTCGTTCCGCAGGTACAGAACCAGCGCTTCCATTCCATTTGCGGTTCCGCGCGGAGCGCGTCCGGTTGCGTGCTGCTTCTTGTGCGAAGCCGCGGCCCAGAGAAGAGTCACGAGGCAGAGCGTCGCTGCGATGAGCATCATCACCACATGCTTGGTCGGCGAGAGATCCAGCGTAAGGGGACCGAGATGAATCGGCGCCCAGTGCGGAAGCTCCACATGACAGGCGAAGCCGGGCTCCAGGCACGGGTACTCGAGATGGCGCGAGTCCGTGATGTGGGGCGTGATGATGTCCGTAGTCGGTGCTTTCATTTAGCTAGCAACAGGGGTTCGATGATGATTGCGACAAAGAAGAAAGTCGCCATGCTGATAAGTGCTGCATTCGCCGGGAGACCCAGCGCTCTAACCACGATCATTGCATAAAGTGCGAGAGTGAAAAGCCGGAGCAGCGCTCCAAGTCCCCACCCCAGAAAAATCGATTCCTTTCCAATCTGTTTTGCGATTGCGAACGAGATCATCTGTATGATGAAAGCAATCACGCCGCTGATCAGTATTGCCTCGCGTGCTTCCGGCGTCTTGAATCCCAGCGTGAACAGCCAGCCCAGGACTCCGATCAGCGCGAGTGTTGCGACTGCATACAGCGCACCCGCCTTCACTTCTTTTTCCTCGCGGCATCTTCAGCCGCGTTTGCAGCCATGAGCTTGCGGTACATCGAATAGAACGCGGCACCGGCGCCCACAAAGAGACACACGATCGTCAGCACCGGACCCGTCCCAAACTTTCCGTCCAGCCACTGACCGAGAAAGAGACCAGCGAGGAGAACGACCGCGAACTGAATCCCGATTCCGGCGAAATCGCCGCCAGACATGCCTCGGGATTTCTTGTCTCCAAACTGGAAATCGGACAGAGCAGTTCTCCTTTTGGGCTCCTTTTCGCCACAGACTCCTAACCCCCGAAATTTAAGGCTTGTGACTTTTTTCACAAGCTCTGCCGAAGGAGGTGCGGCTCAGCAGCGCAGGGTTGCTAAGTTGTTCTCGTGCAACATGTTACCTGCGCACCGATACGGGAGGTCATACTATAGATAGCATCCCAGGCGAACCCGGCCCTACTTCCGTCCTGAAATCGAGGAAAGAACGACCCCTCCGCCATCTTCGACATATCCCCTCACCACCACTCCACCGCGCGCACCGGGCTGCACCGCCAGAATTGGCGCGCGGAGTTTCCACTCCTCGATGATCCAGGCGCCCGACGGCAGTCTCAGGAACTTGGTGCGGCCATTGGCGTTAAAGCGCGAGATCAGTCCCGCGTTCGTGAATCCGAACTCAATGTCACGCAGCTCGGACGCATTCTCGTCAACCCAGAGTGTTCCCTGCACGTCCGCATTCCTGCGCCCGTCCGCGGGCGTGAATGCCATTCCCAGCTGACCGGGACGGGCGGTGTCACGCGTGAGCCGGAAGCAGTGTGTCGCCGCAAATGACTCGGAAAGCAGCACCGTCTCATCCACGCCGTAGTACTCCCAGCCCTTCACCTGATTTCCCCGCACATATCCCTCTTTCGCGAGCGACTCGGGATCGATTGCGCTGAACGGCTTCTGGTTCCTGATCGGCACGAATATCGAATCGCTGCGCGTGACGGTGCCTGCCCTGTCGAACTCCTTCCTGTAGATCTTCGCCCGCGCAATTGCGGCGAGATCTTCGGTGGTGAGCTGGCTAGCGCGCAGCGCCTTGGAAATTTCCTCCCACACGGCGGCGAGCGCCTCGCCATTCCTGTCGAACTTCCCGCATCTCGCGGTCGCGGTGATCACCATGGCGCTCAGCACGACCCGCCTGTCGTCCACAGTCACCACGAACTCACTTGCTCTCGGCAGCATCACAGCCGACGAGAAGAACGGCTGGTAGCCAATGCGCCGAACCCGCACGCGATAGTTTCCCGCCGGCGCGGACAGGGTCCTCGTTCCCGCCTCGCCAGTCATGCCCTCGGCGAGCGCGATGTTGGATTGATCGACTAGCGCTATGAGGGCGCCGCCGAGCGGGAGTCCGTTGGGCGCGACAACCCGCACCTTCAACGATTCCTGCGCGGGCGCGCTGATGCCGACGAGAAAGGTGAGAAGTCCCGCGACCGTCAATGTGCGCATCACCCCTCAAACATACAGGACCTTTCCGCCATTCGCGCGAATGGTAGAAATCCACTGCCTGCCCCCTACATTACAGGAAGAATGATGCGCACATGGCTGTTGAGGATTTCCGTCTGGACCGGCGCAATTACCGCCGTGCTCGGGGCCCTGAGTTTCATTGGCTGGCTGACCGCCGATCAGGAAATGGCGCGGTTGTGGCTGAGCGGCGCACCCCTCAAGCCGAATGGTGGACTCGCACTGATCCTGCTCGGCGGCTCACTTGCGCTGCTTGCTCTCGCCCACGAAAAACAGCGTGACGGCCTGTTCCTCGCCGGAAAGATCGCAGCAGCCCTCGCGGCGGGTATCGGTGCGGTCTCACTTCTGGAACACTGGACCGGTGCGGGACTCGCGCTCGACACGCTCTTCATCCCCGATGGAATGCTTCTGCGTCCCTCCGTGTGGGACGTCCGCATGAGCAGGCTCTCGGCATTCACGCTCATGCTCGTAGGTGCCGGGCTGGGGATTGGCCGCAGCAGGGGGATGAAGTATTCCAAGTTCGGCGACATTGCATTTTCCATTTCAGCCGCGTTCACACTCATCGGCACGTTTTCATACGCATTCGGCGCACTGCCGATCGGCGGGCTGGGCCACGCGCTCCAGGTTCCGCTGCCCGCGGTTTCGCTGGCGTTCCTGCTCTCGATTTGCGGAATACTGCTGAATCCCAGGTCGCGTCTCGTGCAGCCCTTCGTCGCCCGTGCCGCCGGCGGCCAGCTCATCGCGAGGATGCTCCCTTTCGTCATCATCGTTCCCTTCGCGCTCGGGTCCCTGCACATAACGCAGATGCTCTCGCCCGAGAATGCGGCCATGCAGGCGGCGCTTGCGGCGGCAATGACCGCGATCATTTTCGCGCTCGTCATCTGGAAGGCCGCCGACGAGCTGAATCTCCTGGATGCGCAGCGGCAGCAGGCTGACAGCGAACGGTCCGCGCTGGAGCGCAGCGCAGAGCGTGACGCGGCGCGTTCTGCCACCGAGATCGAAATCCGGATCGCAACACAGGCCGCGAACAACGAGCTGACGGAGCTGACTGAGCGGCAGCGCCAGACCGAGGCTTTCTTTTCCGGCGCCCTCAACAGCGCGCCGCTCGGCTTCATCTTCTGGGACCGCAACCTTCGCATCATCCGGCTCAACTCCCTCATCGCGCGGCTGAACGGACAGGATCCGCGCCACTTTGTGGGCCGCAGAGTGGAGGACGTTGCCCCTTCCTTTGCACCGCAGATCACCCCGGTGCTCAGGAAGATTCTGGAGACAGGCCAGCCGGCACCGAATGTGGAGATTCTCCGGAACAGTGACATCGATCCCGATGTGCAGCGCCTGAACGGAATGTTTTACCCGGTCACCGGTTCGGCCGGTGAGATAATCGGAATCGTCGCGGTCATTTCGGATGTCACTCGCGAGTATGCGCGCGAGTCCGCGCTCATCGAGACCAACGAGCGGTACAGGTACGTTGCCAAGGCAACGAACGACGCAGTCTGGGATTTCGACGTTGCAAGCAATAGTCTCGTCTGGAACGAATCGGTTTGCAGTCTCTTCGGCTATCGCCCGGAGGATGTGCGCAACGACCTGTCCTGGTGGGAAGAGCGGGTACATCCCGAGGACAGGGGTCAGGTTGTCGAGAGCTTCCACGCGGCCGTGGACGGGAGCTCCGAGATCTGGCAGACGGCATACAGGTTCCGGAACGCGGACAACTCCTACTCGAGCGTGGTGGATCGCGGCTACATCATCCGCGACGAGCAGGGCAAGCCGCGGCGGGCAATTGGTGCGATGTCGGATCGCACGATGCAGACTGCCCTGGAAGAGAGCCTGCGGCATTCCCAGAAGATGGACGCGGTGGGCCGTCTCAGCGCCGGCGTTGCGCACGACTTCAACAATGTGCTGGCGGTGATAAGCGTGTCCGCAGAGTTCCTGCTCAGCGTCCTCGAGCCCGGCACCGAGCACTACCAGGATGTAGTGGAGATCAAGCAGGCAGCGGAGCGCGGAGGGAGGCTGACCAAGCAGCTGCTCGCGTTCACCAGGCAGCAGATGCTGTCGGCGGTGCCGATGGACCTGAATGCGGCGCTGGATGAGATGCTGGGGATGCTGCGCCGGCTTGTGTCAGAGCAGGTCGAACTCGAGGTCATTCGCGAGCCCGACCTGAAAATCGTCAAGGCCGATCGCGGGCAGATGGAGCAGGTCGCGCTCAACCTCGTACTGAATGCGAGGGATGCGATGCCCGACGGCGGTGTGGTTGTGATCCAGACCGCCAACTACACGGGCAGCGTGCCCTGCGCCAACGGCAAGGTGTCCGGAAATTTCGTCACACTGACAGTGTCCGACACCGGCGTGGGCATGGCCAGCGAAGTCAGGAGCCGGATCTTCGAGCCCTTCTTCACCACCAAGGAAGTTGGTCAGGGCACAGGGCTCGGCCTCGCCACGGTCCTGGGGATTGTGAAGCAGAGCGGCGGCGAGATTTGTGTGAACTCCGTTCCGGGCAGGGGTTCTCGTTTCACCGTGTATCTACCCGCGCTCGAGACCGAGAAGCCC
>JAKFCC010000093.1:0-7500 GCA_036676795.1 Gemmatimonadota bacterium | reverse complement strand
CTCAACTTCAGTTTTCAAACAGTTCGCCCCACATTTCTGGGGCAGCCTTGAATCATACCGCGCTCTATACGATCAGTCAAGTGTTTGGCTAATATTTTTTCTTGACCTACCCGTCCCGTTCCTGTGTGTGGCGCATCGCTGCGCGCAGTCCAAGAGGGATTCCCATGATAGCCGTGCTTGCAGGCAAATTCAACCCCCGCACTCATCTTTTTTTCAGGCCGCGTTTCGCATGCTTTCCCTGAACTTTCTGACATCCCGAAAAAACCCGCCGCAACCACTCCCACCACAACAGCGCCGCCCCACGACCTCGCAATAACTACGGCTTCGCCGCCTGGGAAATCACTACCTCACCTGACACAAGTCCATCGCTCCTCGCCCGGAACCTGATCTCGCCCACCAGACCGTTCAGCTCACTCTCCCGGCTCACTACAACCCACTCTCCACCACCGGTCCGGCGCTCGTATACAGGAGAAGTAACCGCAAGGTTCGTCGCGAGACGAATGACATTCCCGCGCGGCGTGCTCACCAGCGACTCGATGAATGTTTCTCCCTGCGGAGCCCAGATATCCTCATTGGGATCTGCCATCTCCCATCCGCCGTCCAGGTAAGTCCGGAACACCTCGTCACTGGTCCCGCCCGGAAGCACGCGCATCTGTGAGCCGCGCTGCATGCGCTCACCGCTTGTAATGCCGTTCACACCTGCCATCATCGCCTCGAAACCAGACGGATATATCTGCACATAGGGATGCAGATAAAATTCCGGCTCGCTCCGCTGCGGCTGGTATGGATGCCGCACTGCGACCATCGAGTTGTCACCAGCAAGACTCATCTCGCGCAGCTCCGCCGGCGAAAGGGGCACATAGTCATCCGCGCTGCTTTGCGCTCTGCGATAGTGCTCGTTGTATGTGCTCTCTATGTACACCCACTTCCCGAGTTCATAGTCGTAATAGGTGAATCCGTCGTGGTGCGTAATCCCGATCAGCATCCACTGCGCACCGAACGCGTTCACTATGCCGCCGAGTATCAGGTCCTGGAATGAACACTCGATGGCCGGAATGTCGAGCCAGGTCTTCCCGGGCGCGGGGACCCACTCCAATCCATCCCACTGCTGATTTTCCTTGGCGAGCTGGGAGAGCCTGACTGGAAGATCCTGGTACTCCCACGAGCGCGGGTCGGAGAATTCCAGCGCGAGTTTATGCCTGTAGGGATGCTTCGCCATGGTGGCCACGTAATCAGCGGCGGCCTGCACCTTTTCAAAGAGCGTCACCGCATCTCTGCCGCGCAGCGCGCGAAATCTCTGCAGGGCGCGTTGAGCATCGAGATCAAATGTCGGATCGCGATCATCCAGCATTTGCGGGATATATCGTGACTGCACCGGCTGCCGCATTACGCGCAGGCTGTCAATGCGCGGTGAGAAGACAAACGGCATGCCGCCAACGACATTGGACATTGGACCCTTCCCCACTGCGGTCACCGCTCGAATGGCCACCCTGTACTGATCTCCGTTGCGCAGGCCCGCGAGATCGAAACGATTGGGCGCGCTCTGCGCCGAAAGCACAAGCCATGTCGTACCACTGTCCAGTGAATACTCGTATCCCGCCACAGGCGAGCTGCCGGAATGTTCCGGTGCAGAAAATTCCACGGAGAGCGTGCCGTCCCCCGCATTCACACCAGTGACTGTGGGCGAACCGGCCAGGCCAAGCGGTGATGCGATGACTGCCGGCGATGCAGCGCCGGCCCCCATCTGATTTCTCGCGCGCACACGCACCGCATACCGAACACGCCAGGACAGTCCGGCAATGTCGAACGACGAAGACGTCGTGTCACCGGCAGATGCCCAGGTGCTGCCGCTGTCCAGCGAATAGTCGAATCCGGTGATCGCCGCGCCACCGTCACTCCCGGGACTGTCCAGGGAAAGGGCCAGCACATTGATCTTCGCGACAATCGCCTTGATCGCAGGAACTCCAGGCACGGTCATGGGCGTCGCGATAACCGTTTCGCTGGCCTCGCCAATTCCTGCGAAGCTCATCGCACGCAAGACAACGGAGTACGCGGTTCCGTTGACCAGCCTGGAGATGACCACCGGACCCGCCGGCAAAACTGAATCGGCGAGAACCCAGCGCTTCCCCGCGTCTGTCGAATATTGGTACCCGCTGATCCTGTATCCGCCGCTGTCCGGCGCATTGAACGCCACGGACAGCGTCCCGTCTCCCGGCGTTATGCGTGTAATTCTCACCCGCGACGGGGTGGTCGCCGGTGTGCCGGTCGTGATCGCTGGACTCCCCGGGCCTGCCGCATTCACAGCGCGAATTGCAACCGAATATGTGCGCCCGTTCTCCAGCCCTTCCACCAGCAGAGAACTCACTGCAACGGCGGCCTGCGAAGCGGTCCAGTCGCTGGCATTGTCCACGGAGTACCGGTACTCGGTTATCTGTCCGCCTCCGTCGCTTGCCGGCGGCGTGAACTGGATGGTGAGTCGCCCTGATCCGGGAATCACCTCGATGATGCGCGGCGCGTCAGGGGGCGTGACACGCGGAACCGGCGTGGGAGTCGTCGGCTCCCCGCAGCCACACAGTAATGGCAGCACAAGGAGTGCTGCGCATGACCCCACGTTCCCCTTCATCGAAGGCAGGCCGCCTCCCCAATAGGGTTATCCATCCGCACAGATGAGACGCTGCGAAGCCCAGGACGTTAGGAAGGGGGGTGGGGTGCGTCCTGGGTCCTAGCAAATGGAAATCAACCGCAACTCCAGTATTAATAGGCTCCTCAAATGTTTACGAAAGAGCGGCATTTCCTTTAGGACCCACAAAACGCTGGCTCGCATGTTTACCCCAACCTATGTTTGCGCTGTTGACTCCCGAGGCGCACTTGCAACTCCCTTGCATCACGCCCTGCTCACCTTAGATGACCTTGGCAGCTCACAGGCTTTCCGGTCTCTTCGCCGATCGTTACCTGATCGAGCGCGCTCTGGGACGAGGTGCGTCCGCCACTGTGTACCTCGCGCACGACAACAAGCAGGACCGGCAGATCGCGCTGAAGGTTCTCGACCGCGAACTCGCACACGCGCTCGGCTCCAAGAGGTTCCTTCAGGAAATCCACATCACATCGCGGCTCCAGCACCCGCACATCCTTCCCATCTACGACTCCGGAGAATGGAACGGGCTGCTGTACTACGTACTTCCATACGTTGCCGGCGAATCATTGCGCGAAAAACTCGATCGTGAAAAGCAGCTGCCAATCGACGAGTGCATTCAACTCGTTTGCGATGTCGCGAACGCGCTTGCATACGCACACTCGAAGGGCGTAATACATCGCGACGTAAAGCCGGAAAACCTCCTGCTGTCCGAAGGACATGCACTTGTAGCTGACTTCGGAATTGCACGCACCATCGACATACATACAGGAGAGCGCCTCACCTCCAGCGGCCTTATCGTCGGCACCTCGCAGTACATGAGTCCCGAGCAGGCCAGCGGCGAACGCGAAATCGATGCGCGCAGCGACATCTACAGCCTGGGCTGCGTTCTATATGAAATGCTCGCGGGCATCGAGCCGTTCGTGGGACCGAATGTGCAGGCTGTGATTGCGCAGCGCTTCACGCACACGCCGCCGCCGATCAAGACATACAGGCCCACAGTTCCCGACCACCTGGTCAGCGTCCTCGAGCGCGCCCTGGCAGTTTCGCCAGCGGACCGGTTCCAGACGATGAAGGAGTTCGAGTCCGCCCTTCCAGCCACGACTGGCTCCCCGAGAGAGCGCAGGAGGCCCGGACGCAGCTTGCGCGACGCGTTGCGCACGACGAAAGGCAAAGCCGCCGCCGTTGCAGCGGTTGCGTTCATCGCCGCTGTGAGTGGAGCGGTGCTGAGCGGACGAACGAATGTGAGTGGAATGTTCGTCACCCCCGCCGACCTGGACTCTTCGTTGTATGTAGTGCTCCCGATGCTGGATCAAGATGGTGCTGTATCCAACACGGGCAGGCAAACGGCAGATCTCATCTACAACGCGATGCACGAGTGGAAGGATCTCGAAGTCGTCGCTGACCGCACGATCAACGAGGTGCTGGAGAAATCCGGCTACCCGACGAAAGTATCCGATGCTCTGAAACGAGCCCGAGCGGTTCGCGCCGGCAAGATGATATGGGGCACACTGAATTCACCGACTGCAAGCTTGCAGCTCTGGGATGTGAAATCCGGCGCGCAGATCAGCGAAGTGCTGCACAAGACAACCGACAGTGTGCCGGCCGGCGAAAAGTTCGTCCGGTTGCTTCGCGATCCACGCTGGCCGGCTGAAGCCGACTTTGCGCTCGGCAAGACCAAATCCTTCGCTGCGTGGCAGGCTTACGGACGCGCGCATTCGGATCTAAGGAAGTGGGATGTCGTTTCGGCGCTGGCTAACTTCGACCGCGCTGCCGCACACGACACGCAGTTCGCGTCCGCGCGCCTCTGGAGCGCACAGATCCGCTCGTGGATGGAAGAGCAAACGAGTGCCGATTCCATTGCTCTTCGCCGAGATGCGATTTTCGCGGCAGCGCACGACACCCTGCTGCCGCCGAACGAAGCGCTGCTGGCGCGTGCCCTCGCAGCAATGTCTACCGGGAATTTCGGGAGCGCGTGCAGCGAGTACAGGAAGCTCATTGCAATGGACTCCACCGAGTTCATAGCGTGGCATGGGCTTGGGAAATGCGAGCAGCGCGATGCCACCGTGACACTCTCCGCTGCGAGCCCGACTGGATGGGCGTTTCGCACGAGCTGGGCGGACGCAGCGCGAAACTACCTGCGCGCTCTGCAGCTCGATTCCCGCGCTCATTCCGTCGTCACCTTTACCGAAATGCAGACGGTGCTGGCCACGAGTCCCACAAAGATTCGGGTCGGCAAGGATCCGGTTTCCGGCGCCCGGTTTGCGGCGTATCCCGTCCTGCGAAATGACACCGTCGCATACGATCCATATCCGCTCGCGAAATTCGCTACGGTGACTGTGAAAGGCAGACATGACGCGCTGGATCGAAACGCGCTGACGCTCCTGTCATACACACGCTCGTGGATTGAAGCGGAGCCGAGAAGTCCTGTTGCGTGGGAAGCACACTCGGCCGTGCTCGAGTCCGTAGGGCGTATAGCGGAGAACGGAGGCGGCGAAGGGGCCAGTGCGAGCCGCGCCGCCAGGAAAGCTTTCGGCCTTACATCGGATCCGCATTCGCGCGTGAGGCTGCTCGCAGCCGAAGTGCGTTTGCGCTTGAAGCGTGGTGAGTTTGCCTCGGCAGCGCAACTGGCCGATTCGATTCTTTCGAAAACCCCGGACTCCGTCGGCACGCTCTACCTTCTCCCGCTCACAGCCTTGGTTGGGAAAGTGGAGCGCATGTCGGTGCTTCTGCAGCGCAAGCAGATGAACTGGATGCCGCTTGCAGCTGAGAAATACAACCTGATGCCTGATCTTGTATCGACTACTTCCGCGATGTTCGCTGGCGCAGCTCTCGGCGACTGCAGTGTCGCGAACTCGACTTTGGAGAACACCTTCAACAACCAGCTCGAGAGCTATGTGAACGCCGAAAACCGCGCGGCGGTTCAGCACATCCTGACATCGCGGACATACAGCATGTTGACGCCCTGCACCAACGGCGCGTCGGCGACGAAAATCAGCAACCCGGAGAATCTGCTTTATCGATTACAGCAGGCTTATGCGAAACGAAACGCGCGGGCTTTCCGGTTGCTCGCTGACAGTCTCGAGATGATTCGCGCTCAATCCCGCCCCGGGGATAGACCGGCAGACTTCACCTACCAGGAGGCATGGCTTCTGGCAGCATCGGGCGATACGGCCGCGGCGGTGAAGAAGCTGGATCTTGCACTCAACGCGCTGCCCTCGATGAGCGCGTTCACGCTCGCGCAGCCGGCGGCGGCGGCAGCAATAGGCAGGATGATGGGCTTGCGGGCGGACATCGCGTCTCGCACTGGTGACGCCCGCACGGCGCGGCGCTGGGCAAAAGCCGTAGTGGACCTGTGGGCCTTCGCAAGCAAGCCCCTCCAGCCGACGGTAGCGAGAATGCGCGCACTGGGCGGTTCCAACTAACTGCTTCTGGAGTTTTTCGCGGACATATGACAGTATTGCGCCCTACGCCACAACAGGAGGTTGAGTGAAGACCGGACGCACTGCCCTCATTGGATTGCTCTGCATCAGCGCTGCACTTGTTGCGTGCGGAAAGAAGGACGAGGCCGCACCTGATACGACTGGCGTCGCCGAAATTCCGGCAGCCGCTGTCGCGCCCCCACGCGGAACCCTTCCCGATGGATGGGCAAGCAAGAACAGCGAAGAGTTTCGTGCATATGCCGACTCCGTTGCCTGGACCGAGCCGGTAGCGGGCGAGCGGACCTGCGCCGACCCCACGAAATGCAAGAAGGTTCAGGCGACCATCTCCGCGAATTCAGATGCGCGCACGATTACCAAGAACAACGCGGGCGTAGGAGCGCTCATGGCTCGCATGGAGCTGAAGGGTCCCTATGAAACGGCCATGTACAATCTCAAGCCGGGCGCATTCAAGTATTACGTAGTCGTGATTCCGTCGGCGAGCGGTGGCGACATGAGCTGGAAGTTGATCCAGGTCGCCGACGCCGGGAAAGCAGCCATCAGTGAAATTGCGAATGGAACTTTTGCTGACTGCAAACACGCGGCAAACCCTGGCGCTCCTGCGAAAGCCGACTGGCGTGGATGCGACGCAACTCGAGTTCAGAGTGCGGTCCAGAGCCGCGATTCAGGTGGAAGCGGCGGTGGCGATCAGCCCGGCTGGGTTTCCTGCTCCGAGGGATGTTGCACTATTTCCGTTGCGCAGATTGCTCTTGGAAAGGCGGGCGCTCTCTATGCAGCCTCAGGATCCAATCCCGGCAAAAAGCAGAACTAGTTACTCAGGATGCTCCTGTAAGAAAGGCCGACGCTGTCGGCCTTTCTATTATCCGGCCGGAATTATCATCGTCACTTCGTCACCGGCCTCGACGGTAATCTCTTCTGTCACCGGCTGCCTGGATCCGGCGATTGGCCTGGCCTGAAAGCGAAGTGACGTTGGACCCGCGAGCAAACTGCCGGGAATCCTGAGAATTGTAACCTTCATGCCGTTGGCCGTGCCGAGCCTGACAGTTTGCATTCCCCGAATTGCATACAGCGTCATGTCGGAGAAGGAGTCGTTCTGAACCTTCAATGTCGTCTCGGGTTGATCGGCACTTCTCGAGATCGTTGGAAGACAGGCAGTGACTGCCGCCAACAATACCATCGCGACGATTTTTCTCATTCTTTCTCCGGAAGGGATATCACGCCAGTAGCTTTACCAGCCCATCCCATTCGATGTTCCCGCCACTCAGGACTGCTATGGTCGGCCCGTCGATCCTGACCGCCCCTGTAAGGATCGCAGCGAGAGTAATTGCACCGCTGGGTTCCACCACGAGCTTCATCCTGTTGATCAGGTGTCGCATGGACTCGAGAAGATCGTCGTCGTCAACGGTCACGACGTCGTCGATGAACTGC
>JAKFCC010000092.1:0-1891 GCA_036676795.1 Gemmatimonadota bacterium | reverse complement strand
GACGAGGACACGTCGGAGCCCGCGACCGCGTCGGCCAGCATTGATTCCGGATCCGGCTCATTGAACCGAGTCGGCACATTGAACCGCTCCGGCATGGGTTCTTGCCGCATGTACGGTAGGCCACTCTGCTGGTATTGGATGAAACGCGTCTGGGCAACCCCGATTTCGGCGGATTTAGTATCTTGCGCCGTGCGAAAACGATCACGGTCGTTGCTCCTAATATCGGATTCATCAATATAACGAATGATGCAATAGATGGTGACACAAGCTCCACCCACAACGCCCCCGGCCCCTGTGCCCCTGTACAACCCACCCTGCTCACAATGGGCGAGGTCGCAACTGGCTATTGCCCATATACCGGCTGCGAAGGCAGTTAAGGCAAGAAACGCCACCAAGAGCGGAATCGAATGGTACGCGCGGTTGCAGAAAGCGCGTCTGTGCAGCGCCGCGAGGTCTGACTGCAGCGGCGCAATCATCTGCTGGTGATTTCCCGCCCACTGTTGCTGTAATTGCGTCCACCGTTGCTGCTGCAATTGGGCGACTGGAACCTTCAGCATGAGCGTGTGCGTTGCGCGCGAGACCTCGCTGAGATGGGCGATGTCCGCGATACCCAGCATGTTCATGAGTTGCGTGAACATATGCGAATCAAGCCCCTCCAGCAGGCGAGGGTCGGGGACGTTGATTCTTACTTCGATGTGATCGTCCCTCATGTTCACAATCACGTCGTTAGCGCTCGAGCCGACCGCGGTGCCGCGGATATCGAAGTGCGGCTGCTCGTCCTGCGGATCGACGGGCGTCAACTCCAATAGCCGCCCCCTTTCCGAATCGGCTGGCTGCCGTGGTCCGGGTGTGTTGTCGTCATTTTCGCCAGCACCAGCAAGTGCATCGGCACGCCCACCGGCACGGGTTGAAGAGGTCGCCGCGCTCGTCGTCGCGGGCCGCAGCGCGGCGTTCGCGCGGGGAGGGAAGTGTGTTGCCATCGGTGGGTCCTCGAAAGATCGGGAAGTTTCGATTCAGGCAGCGGATGAGAACAACGCCTCCTTCGCCGTATCGGCCGCGGCAGTGATCTGGCGCCACATCGTGCCGCCCTGGCTCGCGACGTCCGACAGCACTTGCCACAGATCGTGTGCGGTCGTGGCCGCAAGCAGCGGTGTGCTAACGGTGAGCACCACCTGGTCGGTTTGCGGCACGAGGCTGAACACGCGAATGCCGCCCCAGCCATTGACGAAGTTGGTTTCGAGCAGCACCGTCGTGATGACGGCGCGATGCTTCTCCTCTAAACGTCCCAGGTGGGCGCGCACAAACAGCACGTCCGGATTCTCGTCGGGCGAGTGCTCCAGCACCACGTTCATGCCGCCCACACGCACGCGGCACTGATCGACAAGCAAAGCCGGGTCGGCGAGACCGGCCACCTTGGCCAAGTCCTTCAGGATCAAATGGAACTGTTCCGCATTCATGTCGCAACCTTTCTCTTGGGTTACCGAGCCGCACTGGAGTTGAGTGGCGTGCGCCGTGAATTGGTTCCAACCTCTGAGAGATGCACTGGCACCCGCAAAGCGGAAAGTGGAGCAGGTCAGTCCAGATCTTCGGGATCGCGCGGTTTGAGCTGTCCCCGGGATTTGTCTTCTTCGGGTAGATGAAACTTGACTTCGTACCCTTGATCTTGAAGCTGGCGCGCGTGTTGGACACTGGTTGCGATCGGGAGTCCGTCATCAGCGACCCGAACGGCGGCTGGTTGACGTCGTGCACCGGCCTGTGTGACGTGAGTGCGAATCGCCGCGATGGCTTCGGGCTCCGAAAACAATTCGCCATAGGAGAGAAACTCTGCGTCCAGCGGAACGGCTCTTGTTCCGTCGCCCGGATAGGCCCTGCCAACCTCATACTCCACGTC
>JAKFCC010000091.1:0-20328 GCA_036676795.1 Gemmatimonadota bacterium | reverse complement strand
GGCGAGCATCTGCTGCTGGCGCGCGCATCGTGGCGCGCGGGCGTTTCGAAGCGCACTACCACATCGTACCAGAAAGCGATCGCGGCCAGGCTCGGCAACGACCGTGACTACTACAATTACGGCCTCGCGCTTGCGCGACTCAAGAGTCACGCGCCGGCGATAGTTGCGCTCAACCGGGTGACCAACCCAGCCTCCCTTGCCGCGTCGGCCCAGTATCAGCGGGCCAGATCGTACATCGCGATGGGAAACATTTCGCAGGCACGCACAGTTCTGCGAAATATCACCACGAGCTTTCCGACAGACACCAGCGCCGCATCGGCACTCATGCTGCTCGCCGATCTCGCGACAGACGACCAGCGCGACACCGACGCGCGCTCGACGCTCGCATCAGTAGTGAAGCGTTTTCCCAGGTCGCGGCACGCCCCAACCGCGCTGTACCGCAGCGGGCTCATTACATACCTGAACGGTCCGATGCGTGCGGCGGCAGCCCAGTTCGATTCGCTGGCCAGGCTGTACCCCGAGTCCGATGAAGCGTCTTCCGCCCGATACTGGGCCGGACGCGCATATGCGTCAGTAGGTGACAGTGCCACGGCGCGGGCGCGCTGGAGTGAAACGATCGAGAAGACGCCCTCGACGTACTATGCAGTCGTCGCTGCTAAGCGTCTCAAGCGTCCAATCCTCGCGAACCCGCTGACGCCGAATGATTATCCATCGGTTCCCGAAGTGGACGCGGCGCACACGCGGGTTGCAATGCTGCGGGATGTCGGAATGGATGTGGAGATGAAGCTCGAGTGGGACGAGATGTACAAGCGGGCCGGCGAGTCGCCGGAGCGCCTCGTTGCCACAGCCCACGCCCTCGCGGGAACAGAGCAGGCATCGCGCTCGATAAATCTCGGAATACGAGCGCTCAAGGAAGCGGGCGCGACGCCGCAGAATTACAGGCTCGTGTATCCTGTCCTCGAGCACAGGACGATCATCTCATCGGCACGACAGAATGGACTCGACCCGATTCTGATTGCTTCGCTCATAAGGCAGGAGTCGAGCTACAACCCCCGCGCCGTGTCACCAGTGGGTGCGCTCGGACTGATGCAGCTCATGCCCGACGTCGGGCGCAACCTGGCAAAGTCCGAAGGGATCGCCGACTGGAGCAATGAGAAGCTCTTCGACCCGGCCATCAACATTCGCCTCGGCACAAAGCACCTCAAGGGGCTGATGCGCTCATATCCCCAGATCGAGAAAGTGCTCGCCGCCTACAACGCCGGCGAGTCGCGCGTTGTGAGATGGTCAACCAAGCGGGGCGCCAACGACCCCGAGATGTTCACCGAGCGGATCCCGTTCGTGGAGACACGGGACTATGTGAGGCTCATTGTGCGGAACCATGAGTTCTACAAGGAACTCTACAAATGGTAAGGACAACGTACGGCCGTTGGCTATTGGCCTGAGCTATTGGCTGTTGGCTGGCCATTAGCCAATAGCCGCCCGCCAATAGCCAACAGCCGTATGTTGCAGTTACTCCGGCTTGTGAATCGGCCGCGGCACCACGCCCTTCCTCCCGCGCCTCACTCCAGCACCGAGTCCACGCACGCGTGACGGCAGCTCCTGCCTCACCCACGCAACTCCGTCCTCGAGCAGCGTGTACACCACCGGCACCACGAACAGCGTGAGCAGTGTCGAGGTAATCAGTCCACCGATAACCGCGCGCGCCATCGGGGCCCGCTGCTCGGCGCCTTCACCCAGGGCGAATGCGAGCGGCAGCATTCCGAAAATCATTGCGACCGTCGTCATGATGATCGGGCGAAGCCGGATGCGCGCGGCGCTGAGCAGTGCTTCCTTGCGCTTGAAGCCACCGGCGCGCTGCTGGTTTGCGAAATCGACCAGAAGAATTCCGTTCTTGGTCACCAGCCCCATCAGCATGATGATCCCGATCATCGTCATCACGTTGAGATTGCCCTTTGTCATCCAGAGCGCGAGCGAAACTCCCAGGAAGGAAAGGGGCAGGGACATCAGAATTGCGAATGGCTGGAAGAACGATCCGAAGAGCGAAGCCAGAATCAGGTAAATGAAGATCACTGCGAGAATCAGCGCAGATCCCACATATCCCTTGGTTTCATTCAGGTTCTGCACGTCGCCGGTGAACACTGCGTGGTAGCCGACGGGGAGGTCCAGGTTGTCGATGGTCTTCTTGGCGGATGCAGCAACGTCACCCACGCCGAATCCTGGAAGCACGCCCGCGTTGATCGTGATCTGACGCTCCAGGTTGCGGCGCTCGATCTGCTGCGGTCCGACTCCGTTCACGATCTCCGCAACCTGGGTTAGCGGAACCATCGCCGGCATGCCGGTCGCCGGGTCCACGTTGGAAGAGGGAATCGCAATGGCTGCTATGTCCGCAGAGTTCCTTCGGAGCGAATCCGGGTAAACCACAGTCACGTCATGCGAGAAACCCTGCCGGTCTTCCCAGCGCGAAGCGCGCTGGCCGGCGAAGAGCGGCTGGAGAGTTCCCGCTATGGACGCGATGCCAAGGCCCGCAGCCCACGCCTGCTGCCTGTCCACATTGACGTCGAGCTGCGGAATCTGTCCCTCGTCGCTCGAGTTGGGCTCTGCTACCCCCGGTATCGGGCGGATCGCCTCGAGAACCTGGTTTGCCGCAACCTTCAGCCGCGTTTCTTCCGGGCCCTGCACGTTGATTCGAATTGGCTGTCCACGCCCGCCGAAGATGGACGGTGTGCCTGTAATCGTGGGGCGAATGCCAGGAATCTTGCCGAGCTCCTTGCGCAGCGCGGTCTGGATTTCTTCCTGCGAACGCTCGCGCTCATGGCGTGGCTTCAGCTTGACGAAGATTCCGCCGCTGTTGGGCGTTCCGCGGAATCCGCCGCCGATTGTCGTATATGTGAATTCGACTTCCGGCTGTGAACGAAGAAATGCGCTCACTTCCTTTGCCTTGCCTACGGTGTACGCCAGGCTTGAACCCGGCGCGGTGCGAAGCTGCACATTGAACTCACTGCCGTCGAAGTCCGGCAGCCAGGTGAATCCCAGACGGGGCAGGATGAATCCTGCGAGCATAATAGAGAGCACGGCGCCCGCCATCACCTTTCCGCGGTGCGTCAGCGCCCACGACAGCTTCTGCGGGTACTTGTCGGCAATGCCCTCGAACCAGCGGTCGAATCTATGGCCGAACCGTCTCACGGGATTCATGCGCGACTCGTCAGCATGCGCGCCCTGCTCGGCATCGGGATCGTGCCAGATGCTGGAGAGCATTGGATCGAGCGTGAATGAAACGAAGAGCGATACCAGCACCGCAAAGGCAACGGTGACACCAAACTGGAAGAATATCTTGCCGATCATTCCGCCCATGAATGCAACGGGAATGAACACGGCGATAACCGCGAGCGAGGTTGCCACGACGGCCAGTCCGATCTCGCTGGTACCTTCTTTCGCGGCAGTGACATGGTCTTTACCCATCTGCACATGCCGCACGATGTTCTCTCGCACCACGATGGCGTCGTCGATAAGCAGGCCGATCGCCAGCGAAAGCGCGAGCAGCGTCATGGTGTTCAGCGTGAAGTCGAACACCCACATGATGAAGAACGCCGAGATGATGCTGACCGGCAGCGTGAGTCCGGTGATGACGGTCGAGCGCCAGGAGTTCAGGAACAGGTAGATGATTCCGATCGTGAGCAGTGCGCCGAGCAGGATCGTCAGCTCCACGTCGGCAAGAGATTCACGAATGCGTCGCGATGAATCGCGTATGAGGCGCAGCTGAATGTCGGCGGGCAGAATCTTGCCCAGCTCCTCGGTCGCGGCCCGCACGGAGTCCGCGACCTCGACCGTATTCGCGCCTGAGATCTTGAGGATGTCCAGTGCAACGGCCGGCGCATCCTCATCGATACCGCCGATCTTTTGCCCGAGCAGCGCGGCGTTGCGAACATCGCCTCTGCCGTCAACCACAGTTGCTACGTCACCAAGCCGAATGGGCACGCCCTGCCTGACAGCGACCACAATCGCGCCAAATGCGCGCGGATCGACGATTCGCCCCGTGATTCGGATGAGCTGTTCATTCTCTCCCGATACGATGCGGCCTGCCGGAACTTCCTGGTTCTCCCGCTGGATCGCCTGAACCACCTGGGGAGGCGCAATACCGTACGACCGCATTGCATCCGGATTCAGCTCGACGCGGATCTGCCGGGTCTCGCCACCGCTGACATTGATTCCACCGACGCCGGGAATCGCCTGAAAGCGGGTCTGTACGACCTCATCAGCCAGACTCGTAAGCTCGCGCATGGACCGCTCGCTGCTCTGCATCGACACCGACACGATCGGCTGATCGTTCGGGTCGAAGTGCTGAATCACAGGCTCTTCGATTTCAGGAGGAAGCTGGCGTCGAATGCGCGCAACCTTGGCCTGCACGTCCTGCTGCGCGGCGAGCACGTCCACGTCGAGATTGAAAATGAGCCGAACGATCGAGATGCCGTTCAGCGACGTCGATCCGATTTCCTTCAGCCCCTGCACGGTGTTGAGTGCTTCCTCAATGGGCCGTGAGACATCGCGCTCCATTACCTGGGGAGAGGCGCCCGGGTATGTCGTCTGCGCGATGACGATCGGGTAGGTGATGTCGGGATACTCGTCGATGGCCAGCCGCTGATAGGCGACGACACCGAGCACGACGAGCGCGGCCATCATCATGGTCGCAAATACGGGACGCTTGATCGAGACGTCAGCGAGGAACATTTGCACCTCCTGCGGCACCGCCTCTGGCACCACGACCGCCAGGGACGAGAATGTCTACTTTCATTCCCTTGCCGAGCGCTCCGACATTGCCCGTAATGATTACATCACCGGGCTGGAGTCCGCTCGTTATTTCTATCACGCCGGCCCTGTCATCGCGAACACCGAGCTTGACCTCGGCTTCCTCGACCTTTTTGTCCACGATCTTGTAGACGCGGGTCGTGCCCTGAACGCCCTGGCGCACGGCCGAAATCGGTACGACGATCGCATTTGCGATCGTGCGCGCTATGACGGTTCCGGTCGCGAAGGTCCCGCCCTTGAGCGTTCCATTGCCATTGGGAACCTGGACATACACAGTGACCGCCCGGCTTGTGGGATCGATGGTGGCGCTCACTCGCGCAACGCGGCCTGTGAACGAGAGGCCGTTGGCAATGAATTCCACCGGCTGGCCCTGGCGAATTACACTCGCGCGACGTTCGGGTACAGCGGCTGCAAGCTCAAGGATGTCGTTGCGGACCAGGGTGAACATCTGCGCCCCGCGGGAAAGATGCTCGCCACGTTCGACGAACCGCTTTTCGATCGTTCCGCTCACCGGTGCAATGACGCGTGTGTCGCGCGAAGTGTTCGACGCCGAGCGAAGCCGGGATTCTGCCGCGGCAAGCCGTGCTCGCGCCGAGGAAACGCCCTGTTGTGCAGCGCGTACATCCCGCTCGGGAACTGCACCTGCCTTGAACAGCTCCTGCGTCTGTTCGAGGTTCCAGACTGCGGTTTGCAAATCGGTCTGTGCTGATGACCGGTCGGCAATTGCGCTCTGTGCCGCGCTCTGCATTTCGTTCGCATCAAAGGACGCGAGCAGAGCACCGGCGCGCACATACTGACCTTCCCGGACGGCGACGCTGCTCACGTCACCTTCGAGACGTGCTCGAACGTCGATCGATTCTATGGGACGCAGGATGCCGGTGACAGGCACTCCATCCGCAATCGATGTAGACGTAACCGTATCGATGTCACTGGGTGCGAGTGTAAGCGTCTGCCCGCCACGGCCGACAGGGGGCGCTTCGCCCGCACGGGTTGCCGGCGCGGCCTTCGCATCCTTGGGGTCTTTCGAGCATGCACCGGCCGCGAACAGTGCTGCCGCGAGAGTGCCGAGCCGAAAAAGTCTAATTAGCACACGATTACCGGTTTTGATTTGGAGTTACCGGCACCCAGGGCCTGTCCGGGAAGGGAACAGGCTGACCGAGTGCGCGGGCCAGTGCTGCGGCTGCGAGGTACAGGTCGAATATGGCGCGCGCTTCATTGGTCTGCGCTGTCGTGAGAGCGAGCTGTGCATCGGAAACCTCCAGCTGCGTTCCCAGGCCACGCGAATACCTCAGAGCCGCTAGCCGGAACGCTTCATCGGCTTCCTGCGCATTGGTGCGGCGTGCTGCGTAAAGCGACTGTGCCCGATCCAGTTCCGCGCGTCCCGAGGTGATGTCATTCTCCACACGCTCGCGCGTCTGGGCGAGCTGCAATTCCGCCAGGCGCCTGTTGGCCTGAGCGAGATCGATCGCACCCTTCGCGCGCAGCCCGTCAAAGATTGGCCAGGACATCGAGATCCCGAACGACTTGTCGCCGAACCAGCCGCCATTCTGCTGCGTGCATACACGCTCGGCTGAACTGCCCGCCGGACAGGGAACCACCTCGAGGCGGCCGCGGCCATTGGGCAGGCCCGTGAACGGGAATGCCTGACCGCCGATCACGCCGGTGAGGCCGATGGTGGGCAGCAGGTCTGCCTTTGCCACCCTCACTCCCGCCTTGCGCGCTTCCACCAGCGCCTCTGCAGACTTGAGTGCGGGCCGCTCGTTGAGTGCGGGTGCTGCGGCAACACTTGCCGCAATCGCACGGACAGCAAGTGTGTCGATACTGCTTGTGAGCCTGAGTGGCTGCGAAGTCGGAATGTTGGTCAGGCGCTTGAGGTCGAGCATCGAGAGCGCCACGTCACTGCGCGCCTCGATAGCGACCGGCTCCAGATTCGCCTGCTGCACCCTCGCGCGCAGCACATCGTATCGCGCCGCACGACCTGCGGCCTCGAACTGCTCGGCCTGTTTTACCCGCTGGGCAGCGAGCGAGAGCCCTGCCTCCTGAATCTCCGCCAGTCTGTTCGCGAACAGCACCTGCAGGTACGCACGCTGAACATCGAGTGCGACCTGCGCTTTCGTCTCGGCTTCGTCGAGGCGGGCAGCAGACCTCACCGCATTCGCGGCGCGTGAGCCTGCCATGATCCGGCCGCCCTGAAAAAGAGCCTGCGAGAAATTCGCGTTGGCCGTGTACGTGTTCGGCTGGTTGAAGATCGAGCCTACCGCCTGTGCACGCGCACTCTCGGTGACGTGCGACTGCGATCCCGACAGTCTGAGCTGCGGAAGACCCGCAGCCCGCGCAATTGTTACCTGGGCATCGGCGATCTCGACCTGCGCAGAGGCAGCGCGCGCTTCATCACCCACGCGTAGTGCGCGGGTGACTGCGTCCTGGATCGAAAGTGAAAGAGTGTCGGCACGCTGCGCGGCAGCAATGCGGGGAAGTGACGAAAAAAGAACGAGCGAGGCGATTGCTAGACGGCGCATCCCCTTAATACGCACAGCACTTCAATACTGTTTAGCCTGCGGCCGCTTCTTCTTCGGCCGCGTCAGCTGCTTCGCGCTCTTTCTTCTTGAGCCCGAGCTTGTCCATCAGCCAGGTTCCCGGGATGAGGAACAATGGTGTCAGGAAGACGCCCAGAAGGGTGTTCAGCCAGATCAGGGCGAGATAGAAACAGATTAAGCCAAGCGACACCCACAGGGTGCCTAGAGGACCGTGCGTTTCCAAAGAATTCTCGGTGTAGGAACGTTTAGATTATAAGGTAGTATGACCCCTCAATCGCCTGTAGTCCAGAAGGTCGATTCGGCCGTTAGAAAAAGTCTCGGCAGGGGTCCCGCCGTGCTCGCTATCTCAGGCGGCCTGGACTCCATGGTCCTCCTGAACTCGGCCTCCCGGTCAGGCGCCGACCTCATGGTCGCGACCTTCGATCATGGAACAGGGGCTTTTGCCGAAACTGCCGCCAGTATGGTGGCGGCCCGTGCTGCTGACCTTGGCCTCCCCTGCGTCATCGGCAGGGCCGGGAAAACGCCGGCCCGCGAGAGCGACTGGCGGGCCGCGCGACTCGCATTCCTGCGGGAGATCGCACGCTGTGAAAAGCGGGTAATCGCCACGGCTCACAATCGGGACGACCAGGTCGAAACAGTCTTCATGCGGGTTCTCAGGGAGGCCGGCCCCCGTGGACTGAGCGGACTGTTTGCCGACTCGGGGATCCTGCGTCCCCTGCTCGAGTGCAGTCGTGCCGAGCTGGCCCATTACGTCGCGGTCGAGAATCTGGATTTTGTGGATGACCCGAGCAATGTGGACCGGACACACCTGCGAAACCGGGTTCGCCACGACCTGCTTCCCGCACTCCGAACAGTGCGGCCGGAGATCGATGACGAACTCCTGTCCCTCGCCAGAAAATCGGCGAAGTGGCGCGAGGAAATGGACAGGCTGGTGGACGAACTGGGGGCTGAGCGCCCTGAAATGGGTGAACTGAGGGTGGAACGTGATAGATTGCGCAGGTACGACGTGAGGTCGCTTCGGGTGATCTGGCCAGCGCTGGCCGCACGCGCCAGTGTGGTGATGGACCGCAGAGGAACCCACCGTGCAGCAGAGTTTACTATTAATGGTATGACAGGTGGTTCAATCCAGCTGTCTGGCGGCATCGAGATCCTGATGCGTCGTGACCACTTACTCCTGAGACGATGGCAGCCACAGAGGTAGATCCGCGGCTGAGAGGCCGGGCCCTTAAGAGAATCGCATTCACGCCGGAGACAATTGCGGCGCGATGCGAGGAGCTGGGCGCTGAAATCACCGCCGCATATCCTGATGGCGAGCTGCTCGTGCTCGGGCTGCTCAAGGGCAGCTTTATCTTTCTGAGCGACCTGGTCCGTCACATTCACCGTCCCATTCATGTGGACTTTCTCGTCGCCTCGAGCTACGGAGACGGGACGGTTTCGAGCGGTACGGTACGTTTGTTGTACGATCCTGAGACTGAGCTGGAAGGGAAGCACATCCTTCTCGTTGAGGACATCGTCGATACCGGACGCACGCTCAACAAGCTCATGACCCTGCTGGCGGAGAGGCGGCCTGCCTCTCTCGAGATTTGCGCGCTGCTGCACAAGCACATTGCTGATGAACTGGAACACGAAACGCGATTTGTCGGATTCGATGCTCCGCATGAGTTTCTTGTTGGATATGGACTCGATCACGCGGAAGATTTCCGGCATTTGCCATACATAGCGAGCCTGGAATAAATGGCACTACCTGCACCTAAAACACCGCGGAAGGCACCCCAGTGGGGGAAGACCTCCAAGACGGTCGCATTCTGGTTTCTCCTGATTCTCGTTCCTGTTGCGATCATGCAGTTCGCAGGACGCGGAGCCGGAGAAGCTCCCGAGATCAATTATTCGCCCGACTTCGATCGCGAGCTGGACCGCGGGAATATCGAAAGCGTCAGCATACAGGGCACGGACCTGATCGTCGGCAATTTCAAGCAGAAGGTTTCTGTCAACAAGCGGCCGGTTTCGCGCTTCACAGTGCGCATGCCCGGACCGCTCTCTGACGACGACCGCGCGCGCCTCAAGAAGCAGGGTGTCGCGATCAAGGCAGAGCCGACCCGTGCAGGGTTCGGCGCGATCCTGATCTCGTTCCTGCCATACATCCTCATCATCGGCTTCTGGCTGTTCTTCCTGCGGCAGATGCAGGCAGGCAGCGGCAAGGCGTTCTCCTTCGGGAAGTCGAAGGCCAAACTTCTCACTGGCGACACGCCCAAGGTGACGTTCGAGGACGTAGCCGGCGCTGACGAGGCCAAGGTTGACCTCCAGGAAATCATCGAGTTCCTCAAGGATCCGCAGAAGTTCACCAAGCTCGGCGGACGCCTGCCGAAGGGTGCGCTGCTCGTCGGCCCCCCGGGAACAGGCAAGACCCTGCTTGCGCGAGCTGTCGCGGGTGAAGCGGGCCGTCCCTTCTTCTCGATGTCGGGATCGGACTTCGTGGAAATGTTCGTGGGCGTTGGTGCGAGCCGCGTCCGTGATCTGTTCGAGCAGGGCAAGGCTCACGCTCCCTGCATCATCTTCATCGACGAAATCGACGCAGTCGGTCGTCACCGCGGTGCCGGGCTGGGCGGCGGTCACGACGAGCGCGAACAGACCCTGAATCAGCTGCTGGTCGAGATGGACGGTTTCGAATCCAATGAAGGCGTGATTCTCATTGCCGCAACGAACCGTCCTGACGTGCTGGATCCGGCGCTTCTGCGTCCGGGCCGGTTCGACAGGCAGATCGTCGTGGACGCTCCCGACCTGCGCGGCCGCGAAGGCATTCTGCGCGTGCACACACGTGGAAAGCCGATGGCCGACGACGTGGATATCACGACCCTGGCGCGCGGAACCCCGGGAATGGCCGGCGCTGACCTCGCTAACCTCGTCAACGAAGGTGCGCTGCTCGCAGCCCGCCGCAATCATGACAAGGTCTACATGGTGGACCTCGAGGACGCAAAGGACCGCGTCATGATGGGTGCCGAACGGAAGTCCATGGTCATGAAGGACGAAGAGCGGCGCCTCACCGCGTACCACGAAAGTGGTCACGCAATCTGCGCCATCAAGGTGAAGGGTAATGATCCGCTGCACAAAGTCACCATCGTCCCGCGCGGACGCACGCTCGGTGTCGCGTGGACCCTGCCCGAGGATGACCGCGTGTCGGTTACGCGCGAGCAGCTCGAGGCGAATCTCGTGAAAGCCTATGGCGGCCGCGTAGCGGAAGAACTGGTCTTCGGGCACAACCATGTGACGACCGGCGCATCCAGCGACATCCAGCAGGCGACCGGCCTGGCTCGCCGTTACGTGTCACAGTGGGGGCTGTCGGATGCCATCGGTCCGATCCTCGTCGGCGACAACGAACAGGAGCTGTTCCTCGGCCGTGAGCTTCAGACCCGCCGCGAAGTGTCCGAACGGACTGCACAGCTCGTCGACTCCGAGGTGACACGCGTCATCAAGGAAGCGTATCAGCGTTCCAAGGAAGTTCTTTCCGAGAACATCGACCTGCTGCACAAGGTGGCGGCCGCGCTGCTGGACCGCGAGACGCTCACCGGTGATGAAGTGAACGCACTTGCGCGCGGTGAGACACTGCCGCCGCGTCCGTCTGGTCCGCCGCCGTCAATGCCCGCTCCTGCGGCGAATTCGGTGGCTCAGCCCAAGCCCGCGAAGCCACCTCTCTTCGGCGGGCCTGAGATCGCGCCGGCGTGAGTCCCAAGCCGGGCCCCGATCCGTCGCGCATCGTTCAGCGCTGGCGGATCGGAACTCGCGAGATTGTGCTTGATCGTCCGATTGTAATCGGCATCGTGAATGTTACCCCCGACAGCTTCAGCGACGGGGGTAATTTTTTGCAGACTGACGCCGCAGTTGCACATGCACAGAAGCTGGTTGACGATGGCGCCGATGCGCTGGACTTCGGCGCCGAATCAACGCGCCCTGGCGCCGACGCTGTGGACGATGCGGAGGAAGCCCGGCGAGTTATTCCGGTGATCGAGCGTACGCGTGCGCTACTGCCCGATGTTGCTATTTCCATAGATACCTGGAAGGCCAGCGTCGCCAGGTCTGCGATCGATGCAGGTGCTGACATCGTGAACGACGTTTCGGCTCTCCGGTTCGACGCGAAGCTCGGCACTCTCGCAGCAAAAAGAAAGTGCGGGCTGATTCTCATGCACTCGCGCGGAAAGCTGTCTGAGATTTCAACCTACAAGCATTCCAAGTACAGTGGCGATGTGTGCGACGATGTTGCGGAAGAACTCAGCGAGCGGGCGAGCCGCGCTCTCGCAGCGGGGGTAGCGAGCGAGTCGATCGTGCTCGACCCCGGAATCGGATTCTCGAAGACCGGCGACCAGTCGCGCGCGATCCTGAGCAACCTGGGTCGCCTGAAGAAACTTGGTTACCCCATTCTCGTAGGCGCGTCCCGCAAGCGCACTATTGCAGAAGCGATCCGGCGCGCGCGCGGCCTGGTGGAAGACGCTGAAGTGAGCAACGATGCACGAGATGCCGGAACAGCTGGCGCGAACGTCATGGCGCTCTCCTCCGGTGCGACACTGTTTCGCGTTCATAACGTGGCCGCAAACCGGGCCGCGCTCGACGTCGCCTGGCAGATAATGCATAGATGAGATCGGCAAGCACGGCATTCCGCTCCTGACTCCGGTGCATATCCCGAAGGACATCAGAAGCGCGCTCGCAGCGGGCGCGGCGCTGCTGGCGGTTTACAGTGCGACGCTCGCGCCTGGAGTTACGCTCTGGGACTCAGGCGAATTCCTCGCCGCAATTCATTCCCTCGGAATTCCGCATCCGCCTGGCACACCGCTGTATGTGGTTGCAGCCAACGTCTGGGCGCAGCTGACTGCTCCACTTCTCGGCTTCGCCGGAGCGGTGAATTTGTTTTCTGCGGTATGCGCGGCAGCGGGGTGTGCGCTGCTCGCCCATCTTATTTCGCGCTGGACAAGGGACCCGTACGCCGGGTTCGCGGCGGCCGTATGCGCTGGTGCGACCTCCACTTTGTGGCTGACCGCAACCGAGGCCGAAGTGTACGCGCCGGCCTTTCTCATTGCGATGCTTCTGCTCTGGATTGCTAACGAGGCAACTGTGAGACGGGATGCGCGATACATCGTGCTGCTGATGTATGTCGCGGGTCTCGGTTGGTCGCTGCACCTCACGGCTCTCATCGCACTGCCGGCTGCCCTGGTACTGGCCGCGCCTGCCATTGCCGGGGCTGAGCGAAGGAAGGTTCTAGTTGGTGGGATTCTGGCTGCGCTGCTTGGCGCGTCGGTAATTGCGTTCATGTATTTTCGCGCGCGCCACGATCCGCAGATCAACCAGGGGAACCCTGGCACGCTGTCGAGCCTCGCGGATGTGATCTCCCGAAAGCAGTACGGCCATGTCAGCATATTCGCGCGTCAGGCGCCGCTGTACCTGCAGTTTGGAAATGTTTTTGAATGGGCCGACTGGCAATTCGCGCTCGGACTCGATGACAGGCAGCCGCCCGGATGGCTGCGAACTCCAGTGACAATCGTCTTCGCGCTGTTCGGCGGCGCGGGCTTTGTTGCGCACCGCAGGATTCATCGGGAGAGCTGGCGCGGAATGACTGTGCTGCTCGTGACAGCATTCATTGGGGTTGTGCTCTACCTGAACCTCAAGGCCGGACCTTCGTTTGGGGTTGGAGTTCTCCCTGAGGGTGCCGTGCATGAGGCTCGTGAGCGGGATTACTTCTTCATTCTCGCCTGGATATCGTGGGGAGCTTGGGCTGGAATGGGTGCCATGCATTCAGCGCGTCGCATTTCAGCGCGCGCCTGGGCAATTCCTCTCGGCCTCGCAGTTGCCGCCTCGCCAATCCTTTTGAACTGGCGCGCTGCGGACAGGAGTGCCGAGCCAGAGGCGAGCCGGGCTATCTCGTTTGCCGGTGAAATTCTTGCCCGCGCACCCCGGGGTGCCGTCCTTCTCGCGCAGGCAGACAACGACACCTATCCCATCTGGTTTACCCGGGTGGTCGAGGGGTCGCGGATGGATCTGATTCCGATAACCCTTCCATTGCTCAGCGCCGACTGGTACCGGGAAGAGATCGCCCGCAGGTATCAGCTTCTCGATCCCGCGGATCGCTGGAAGGGAACCGACGAAACGGTGCGGGTTATTTGCCAGCGGGCCCGTGCACAGGGCCGCCCCGTCGTGGGTCCTTTTGACCGGGGTACAAGACTCCTGTCCCCCTCATGCTTAAAATTCGACAATGATGATCTCTAAGCGCTTCTGTTTCTCGCTGGTTCTTGCCCTGGCAAGTGCGGGCACCGCCCACGCACAAGCGGCAGGCGGAACGGTATTTGGAATTGCAGTGGACAGCGTCCGCGGTGGAACGCTCCCCGGAGCGATCGTATCCATTCGTGGATCGACCAGGTCTGCTTTCACGGATTCAGCCGGCCGTTTCAGTATCGAGAACGTTCCCGCCGGCGAGATACGGCTCGAGCTGGTTCATCCATTCCTCGATACTCTGGGCATTGCCGTCGTCTCTGCACCCGTCACACTGGCCGCCGGCCAGAATTTGCGCACAGTCGTTTCGGTCCCGTCACAGGCGTCCATTGTTGGGGCCAAGTGCAGCGCCCAGGATCGCACGGCCGGGCCCGGAGCTGTAGTTGGAAACGTCTTCAATGCCGAGAATGATATGCCCGTGGCTGGCGCGCGGGTGATGCTCGTGTGGGTGGACTATGTGCTCCAGGGGAAAACACTGGCAAGGGTTCCGCGGCAGCGAGTGACCTCGTCCGAAAGTGACGGGAGCTTTCGCATATGCGGACTGCCCGAGGAGCTGACCGCCAACCTCAACGTGACGACGAGCGATCGGGTGCAGACTCCCGAAGTCGGGCTTAGTCTATCACCCCGGCTGGCTGTGGCGACCGTTTTTGTTCCCTCTGCAGGCACAGCTTCCGAGGGTTCGTCGGGACAGTCCCTTCCGGCTGCCGGCAACGTCACACTGACAGGTCGCGTCCTCAACAATGCCGGCGGACCGCTGGGCGGTGCGCGCGTTTCGCTCGACGAGACGGATGCTGTTGCCGTTACTGGTGAGAACGGACGGTTCACGCTGTCGGGCTTGCCCGCGGGCACACGAATCCTGAGCGTGCGCGCGATTGGTTATGAGCCTGTGCAAACCGCTGTACCCCTGCGTTCACGCGCGAGCGGGGAGCTGACCGTAAGAATGACCCGCTTCGCGATGTCGCTCGACACAGTGCGAATCACCGCGCTGCGCGACATTGCCATGCAGCGGATTGGGTTCGACGAAAGACGGAAGAAGGGGGCGGGGAAGTTCTTCGATCCCGCGGAGATCAAGCGGCGGGATCCGCTGCGGCTCAACACACTTCTCGAGACGCTTCCCGGACTCACCTATGCGAACAGCAACGCCATGGGAGGGAAGAGAACACTCGGGCCGCGGCGTGGATGTCTTGCATACATAGTGGATGGAAAGCTCTGGCGTGGGGGCGACGACACACCCGATTTCTGGATATCGGCGCAGGAACTTGGCGCGGTGGAGTTCTATCAGGATGGTTTCGTTCCTTCCGAGTTCATGATGATGGCGGGCGGCAAGAGCTGCTCGACTGTCGTGATCTGGACCAAGTGGTATCTCAGGCTCAAGCAATGAGCGGAATGCCGTGGAGTTGAGTACGGGGCCTCAGCTGGGGGACGGCTTCACCCAGCCTGAGGAGTTCATCGAAATTGACGAATGGCGCGAGCGCACCCTGGAAAAGGTGCTGCGCATCGTGCTCATGCTCGCGGTGATCGGATCATTTCCCTACACGTACTTCGCGATCACGCGCGGTGTCACGGTCGCGACGTTCCTGAACGCGGGGGGCATTGTGCTCATGAGCATCGCCCTGCTCAGGCCCTCTCTTCCGTATCCCGTGCGTGCTCTCTGCCTGGTCATGATTCCGTATGCTATCGGAACTGCCACTCTCTTCATTTACGGAACACTCACTCTGTTGTATCTGTTGGCATTTGCGATCACCACGGTGATCTTCCTGGGGCACAGGTACGCCGCCGGGGCGATTGCACTTTCATCCCTCACACTGTTCATCGGCGGACAGTTCAGTTCCTGGCAGCCGTCGCTTGCGGGGATCGCCTCCGACAAGCCGATGATTCGCTGGGCGGTGCTCGCCTTTGACTATGCCTGCATAGCGGGAGCTTTGACGCTCGCCTGTGCGATTCTGCTGCGGAAGGTCGAGATGTCGCTCAAGACCCAGAAGCTGGCCGCCCATTCCGTGGAGCTGCGCCAGCAGGAGATAACGCGCCTCAAGCGTGAGCTGGAGATCGCTCGCCGGGCGAACAACGCGGTTACCGCCAGGGATGCCGCAGCGAATGAGTATTCGAACCCGTTCATTTAGTTCGCGTCTGGATTGAGGGTGATGCACAAAAAAAGCCCCGCCTGTTCAGGCGGGGCTTTTCATTGTGTCCTTGCGGCAGACTAGTACCGGTAGTGATCCGGCTTGTACGGTCCTTCGAGCGGAACGTTGAGGTAGTCGGCCTGTTCCTTTGAGAGCTTGGTGAGATTCACTCCAAGCTTGTCCAGGTGCAGGCGCGCAACCTTCTCGTCCAGCCGCTTCGGAAGCGTGTAAACCTTCTTCTCGTACGCTGCATTGTTGGTGTGCAGCTCGATCTGCGCCATCACCTGGTTGGTGAAGCTCGCCGACATGACGAAGCTCGGGTGTCCGGTCGCGCAGCCAAGGTTCAGCAGGCGTCCTTCCGCCAGGATCATGACGCTGTGTCCGTCCTGGAAGGTGTACTCGTCATACTGCGGCTTGATCTGCGTGCGCTTCACGCCCTTGAGCTTCTTGAGGCCGGCCATGTCGATCTCATTGTCGAAGTGACCAATGTTTCCGACGATCGCCTTGTCCTTCATCTTGCTCATGTGCTCGGCGGTGATGATGTCCTTGTTGCCAGTTGCAGTGATGAAGATGTCCGCGGTCTCGAGAACGCTCTCGAGCGTCGTGACCTGGTAACCTTCCATCGCTGCCTGGAGCGCGCAGATCGGATCGATCTCGGTGATGATGACGCGTGCGCCCTGGCCCTTGAGCGCCTGTGCGCAGCCCTTGCCGACATCGCCGTATCCACAGATCACTGCGACCTTTCCGGCGAGCATGACGTCTGACGCGCGGAGGATTCCGTCGGTCAGCGAGTGACGGCAGCCGTACAGGTTGTCGAACTTGCTCTTGGTGACCGAGTCGTTGACGTTGATTGCACAGAAGAGGAGCGTTCCCGCTTCCATCATCTGGTACAGGCGGTGTACGCCGGTCGTCGTCTCTTCGGAAACTCCGCGAAGATCCTTGGCCATCGTGGTCCAGCGCGTCGGGTTCTTCTTGAACTCGCGCTGAAGCAGGTCGAGAATGACGCCGTACTCTTCGGAGTCCTTGTTCTCGTCGAATGCGGGCACCTTTCCGGCTGCCTCGAACTCGACACCCTTGTGGACGAGCAGTGTTGCGTCGCCGCCATCATCCAGGAGGAGATTCGGTCCGCTTCCGTCAGGCCAGACCAGCGCCATGTCGGTGCACCACCAGTACTCTTCCAGCGTTTCGCCCTTCCAGGCGAACACGGGCGTGCCCTTGGGATTGTCGGGCGTTCCATCCTTTCCTACGACAACTGCTGCTGCGGCGTGGTCCTGAGTCGAGAAGATGTTGCATGAGACCCAGCGCACATCGGCGCCGAGGTCGACGAGCGTCTCGATGAGGACAGCGGTCTGAATCGTCATGTGCAGTGAGCCCATGATCTTTGCGCCCTTGAGGGGCTTCTTGCCTTTGTATTCGTCGCGCAGGGCCATCAGTCCCGGCATCTCGTGCTCGGCGAGGCGGATTTCATTGCGGCCCCATTCTGCAAGCGAGATATCGGCGACCTTGAAGGCCGGGCGGGAGTCGTCCTTGGAAGGCGCGGAGGTGCGCTTTGGTTCGACAGCGGTTGTCACGGTGTTCTCCTGGTGTCCAGTACTGTTTAATAGTAAGTGCTACGCGGTTTTCTCGAGCCTGAGCTTCGGTTTCCTGCTGGCGCGTTTGGTGTCTTCGCGAACGAGTGCAACCGCGTCGCGCCGTCTTGCTGTAGCGGCGAACAGAGTCGGGCCGTTTGCTTCCGGATCAGCTGGAAGCTGCACGTACCTGAAGTTGTCCAGACCTGCGGCCTTCATCCAGCTTGCCACCGTTAGCTCGGAGAAACCGAGCCAGAGGTGACCCATCGTCTGCTCGAACTCGTGCCGGTCGTGCGGCGTCATGTCAACGATCAACAGGCGACCGCCGCGGCGCAGGGTTCGTGCAGCTTCTACAACTGCTTTCTCGGGATCGACTACGTAGTGCAGCACCAGGAAGAGCAGTGCAGCATCCAGTTCGCCGGCCGAGATTGGAAGCGACTCGAGCGATCCTGCCCGCACCGAGACGTTCTTGTAGTCGCTGAGCCGTTTTTTTGCGGCAGTAAGCATTGCGGTGGACTCATCCACGGCGATAACCTTGCCCACGAATGGTGAGAGCGACTCAGCCATTTGTCCGGTTCCGCAGCCGAGGTCGCCGACGACCATGTCGGAATCGAGCAGCCCGAGCATGGCTTGCAGGTCGGCGCGCTGACCGAAGAGGTCCGTTCTTATCGCATCCCATTTGCCGGCGGACGAGGAGAAGAACTTCTGTGATTTGCCGCGGCGGCGGGCCAGTACTGCATCCAGGCGCCGCCCATCCTGATCGGCCGAGGGTGTAGCGGCTACCTGTTCACGGACGAGGTGCCAGAGTTTTTTGGATCCAGCTTCCAGCTTTTCGGCGACCATTCTATAGTGGCGGCTGGTTCCGTCGGCGCGGGAGGTGACCCAGCCTTCGTCTGCCAGGGTTTTGAGGTGCCGGCTGACGGTGGACTGCGGGAGCTGAAGGATGGACTGGAGTTCAGCGACGCTGAGCTCGTGCGCTTCGAGTACAAGCAGCATTCGTCCCCGCAGCGGGTCTGCCAGGGAGGTCATGCGTTCGTAGATCGTCGAGGCGGAGCTGGTTAATCCGTTCATCCGGATAGAAGGATAGAACAGTTCCGGCGGCGGGTCAAGGGTTTTGCGGGTTTGGATCTGGTGTTCGTCCCTGCGGGTTGGCCGCTACCGTGGGCTTCATGGATGCGGGTGGGGCGAACCTGATCGCGTGCAGTCATTTGGGCCGGGCGGCGATGACTGGGGCAATCCTGAAGTGTTCAAAGGATCCGCGGCGCGAAGCGCAATCGCCGGAAGAAAAGGAGTGCTCTTCATTCAGGATGCCTACTTGCAGCGTAGCCGGCACCCGATGTCCGGAGATCACATTGACGTATGGAACGTGGACCAAATCGGAGGGAATGCGTCGCTGCCATTCGAAAGGGCGCGGCAAGTTTGGTTTTGGGAAATACAGTGATGCTTGCAGCCAAGACTACGAACGGTATTGCACTTGCCAAGCAAAGTGACGTCTTCAAGAAGAACGCTTCCTGAGGCGACGCAGGTCTGGTAACACTTTTGACGGCCTAACATACGTTGCTGCAGGCGCGGTACTTGGGTTTACAGGGTATTGCGCTCACCGTCATCGCCACCAAGCATTAGGTAGATGCGATCCTCAAACCGCGCAGCAGAACTTGAACGTTAGGCCGATGCACGCGCATTCCGATACCAAACACAGTGGAGTGTTTGTGACCATGAGGATTCAGCTTACCGTCGTTGCCGTCGCCAGCCTGCTCGCACTGGCCGCGAGCGCGCAATTGCCAGCCACGCAGTCGACGGGTGTCTCAGTAGTGGGAACCTGGCGCGGCACGTCCGTATGCCTTGTCCGCCCGTCACGCTGCAATGACGAGATCGTCGTCTATCGGATTACGAATCTGAAGACAGCGGATAGCCTGGCGCTGGACGGGCGCAAGATCGTACGTGGTGAAGAAGAGGAGATGGGCATTCTCACCTGCCATCTCGGGCCGTCGAATCGACAACTCACATGCACTTTACCGCAGGGAGTCTGGCACTTCAACGTGCGCGGTGACAGCCTCGTTGGTGAGTTGCGACTCCGGGACAACGTCAAGTATCGAAACGTCCGAGCTGTACGGGTGCCCTAGTCTTTGGCGGGGTGTCGGCGGCCTTGCGTCATTCACGCCTCAACGACCGCACGGCCTGACAAACGTTGCTGCAGACGCGGTGCTCGAATGAAAAGGTATTGCGCTCACAGCCATCACCATCAAGCATTAGGTAGGGCGGTCCTATAGGCGCGCAGCAGAACTTGAACGGTAGGCGACAGCCGAAGGAGGACTGTTCTAGGCGGTCATCAACTATCAGGAGGCGCCATGAATGATCGAGGATTCTACTGGCGGGCTCGTGTGGGCTTCGCTATTGCTACCGGTATTCCGATCCTTGTCTGGCCAACTCTCCTACTCGGCGTCATTTCAAATCGACGGTGGTCGCTTCCAAACCCCGAGCGCTATCAGTGGCGCGTCACTACGCCCGCCGGTGTGCACTATGACGAATACACTCGTGGAGACATGATCTATAACTCGGTGATAGCGCCCATTCTCGGCGTTCTCATGTTCGTCAGCGTAGTGGCTCTTGGCGCATTCCATTCCTACCGCTGGTTGCGGCGCTACGAACCTTTCGCCGGTGCAAGCGACACGTTTCTAAAGTCTCACTTCGCAGTCGTAGCAGTTCTCGCTCTTCTGCCTGTGATTGCTATCGCCATCAACAAGTCTCCCTCGCTTATCTCATGGCTCCTGTGGCTTCTTGCAATGGCAGCCTCGGCCGCTCTACTCTTGTTCTCATACCGCAAGCTCGAACCGCGGCTCCGTGTCTAGCACATTGCCCAATCGCAGCTCGCGTGTGCGCGCGATGCGCTAGGCCAATCACGCCTGAGGGTACAGTATGGATCTTCGCACTAGGATCCTAGTCCTGACCGTGGCTCTCTCTTGGAGCATCGCCGCGAATAAACTGCCGGGGCAGGTCCCGCAACGCGGGGGAGTCGAGCTGGATATCCCGTTTGTCGAGGGCGGCGGC
>JAKFCC010000090.1:0-43663 GCA_036676795.1 Gemmatimonadota bacterium | reverse complement strand
GCTCCGAAGCTCTCGGGGATGGAACGGATGGTAAGCTTGGGTCCGCCTTGTGTCCGCGCATCCTCCACCGCCATGACGGCGGCGTCGATTCCGTCGTTTGAGAGCACGACTCCAATGCGGGCATCGCCTGCATCGCGACACCCCAACATTACCACGGTCAGTAGGACAGCTCTCAATCTCATCCTTACTCGCTAACGGCGCATACTATATATAGGCGAGAAACCACGCATTTGCTTCAATGCCTGCTTCTGAGGGGACCATCGAGGCCGGAGCGGGGTACGCAGGTTAAACTCAAAGGATCAAACGGAAGGTCATGGAAAAATCCATTTCGGCGCTGCTCGGCATCGGCGTAATTGCCTCCGGAGTCCTCCTTTTCTCAGCACGCGGTTCGAGTGCGCGGGAAGTTATTGCTCCGCCGCCCAGCGTCCCGGGAAGTTCCGCGCTGAAATCTGACACTGCTATTTTCGCCGGCGGATGTTTCTGGGGGATCGATGCGGTGTTTCGCCGCGTCAGGGGCGTGACTTCGGTCAGTTCGGGTTATACCGGTGGTGCGAGCGCCGCCCCCAGCTACGAGCAGGTTTCATCCGGCACGACCGGGCACGCCGAAGCGGTTGAGATTGTATTCGATCCATCCGTCGTATCCTATTCGCAGCTGCTTCAGGTCTTCTTCTCCGTGCACGATCCGACGCAGCTCAACCGTCAGGGGCCTGATCATGGAACCCAGTACCGTTCCGCGGTCTTCTACACGTCAGACGCCCAGAAAAAGGCCGTCGAGGCATACATCGCACAGATGACGCGCGAAAAGACGTTCAAGGATCCGATCGTGACGCAGGTGGCGCCGCTGGTCAGGTACTGGATCGCCGAGGAGTATCACCAGAATTATTTCGCGAAGCATCCAAACCAGCCGTACATCGTCATACACGATGCGCCGAAAGTGGAGCTGCTGAGGAAGAGGTTCAGCTCGCTTTATCGCGAGCCGATCGACAACTAGATCGCGGCGCTGACTGAGGCCGGAGCCTCAGTTCCCATTGCAACTAGAGCGGAATGTTTCCGTGCTTCTTTGGCGGATTCTTGTCGCGCTTGTTCTGGAGTGATTTCAGCGCTTCGATCAGCCGCGGCCGCGTGTCACGCGGGTCGATGATGTCGTCCAGGAAGCCGCGCGACGCAGCCACATACGGGTGCGCAAATTTTTCGCGATACTCCTGGATCTTCTGCTCCGTGGCTTCCTCGGGATTCCTGCTCTCGTTGATTTCCTTCCTGAAAAGAATCTCGACCGCGCCCTTGGGACCCATCACGGCGATCTCCGCCGTGGGCCACGCAACATTGTAGTCACCGCGTATGTGCTTGGAGCTCATGACGTCGTACGCCCCGCCATATGCCTTGCGGGTTATTACGGTCAGCTTTGGAACTGTCGCCTCGCAATACGCGTAAAGCAGCTTTGCTCCGTGTTTGATGATTCCGCCATGTTCCTGCGCAACTCCGGGAAGAAACCCGGGGACATCCTCGAAGGTCACGAGCGGAATGTTGAAAGCATCGCAAAAGCGAATGAAGCGCGCTGCCTTGACCGACGCATTGATGTCCAGCACGCCAGCCAGAACAGCCGGCTGATTCGCGATCACTCCGACGCTGAACTTGCCCAGGTGGGCAAAACCGCAGATGATGTTGTTCGCGTACTCCGACTGAACCTCATAGAACTCGCCGTCGTCCACGATCCTGCGAATGACATCGTGCATGTCATACGGCTTGTTCGGATTGTCGGGAACGATGTCGAGAAGCTCTTCGTCACGCCGCTCGTCAGGGTCGGTGCTCGTTCCGCGCGGTGCATCGGACAGGTTGTTCTGCGGGATGAAGCGAAACAGGTCGCGGATTGCCTGAAGGCACGCTGGCTCCGAATCGTGAGCGAAATGCGCCACCCCCGAGGTTGTCGTGTGCGTATCCGCGCCGCCGAGCGCTTCCATTGTCACGTCTTCATGCGTCACCGTCTTCACTACGTTGGGACCGGTGACGAACATGTACGACGACCCGCGAACCATGTAGGTGAAGTCGGTTATCGCGGGCGAGTATACCGCACCGCCCGCGCAGGGGCCCAGAATCGCCGAGATCTGTGGAACGACGCCCGATGCGAGCGTATTGCGCAGGAAAATGTCAGCGTACCCGCCGAGCGAGACTACACCCTCCTGGATGCGTGCGCCGCCTGAATCGTTCAGGCCAATCACCGGTGCTCCGTTCCGCACAGCGAGATCCATGATCTTGCAGATCTTCTCGGCAAAGGTCTCCGAGAGCGAGCCGCCGAAAACTGTGAAGTCCTGGGAGAAGACGTAGACCAGCTTGCCTTCGATATTCCCGAATCCCGTTACGACGCCATCTCCGAGAACCTTCTGGTCCTGAAGCCCGAAATCGGTTGAACGGTGGGTTACGAAGCGGTCCAGCTCCACAAAACTTCCTTCGTCGAGCAGCAGATCGAGCCGCTCTCTTGCCGAAAGTTTACCCTTGGCGTGCTGCGCCTTGATTCGTGCTTCACCGCCCCCAAGCTCCGACTCGGCTCGCCGACGTTCGAGAAGCTCCAGTTTTTCACGCATGGACATGGTGCAAAGCTACTACACTTGGCCCCTGCAGCAATAAGACGCGAACTAACTTATGCGCCGCTGTGCTTGCGGTTAATCTTCATTCTTCCCAAAAAGCAGCTGGTCTTCTGCAAATAGTCGTGGCTGAACTGAATCCATACAATCTCGCCGCCGGCGACTCGCGATTGAGCTGTCTCTCCTGCGTTGGACATTCCCGCGGAGCCAACCTCAGACCGGCGGCAAATTGACAGAATGGTCCGCGGCGGCCTTTCAGGGACTTGTCGCGCTTGGCATGGCCTCGGTCTGGTGGTCGCTGTATCGACGTTACAGGCGAGACGACTTTCTCTGGTGGTCGGTAGCATGGACGATGTACGTCCTCCGCATCGCAGTGATCATCATCTTCGCACTGACCCGGACTGAGGTGTGGCTGTTTCTGCACCAGGTGGTGACGGGATGGACGGCTCTGGTTCTTTTGTGGGCAGCGGTGATGTCTTCGCGCGCAACGCGTTGGAGAAAGGTTTACGCCCTGGCTTTCGCATTTCCCGTTGTATGGTCGTACATCGCCGTATACAGGCTGGAAAATTTCCTTGCCGCAGTACTTCCCGGGGTGGTCTTTCTCAGCTTCGCAACGTTCCTGACCGGGTGGGTTTTCCTGAAACGGTGGCGCGTCACGCGATCACGAGGAGCCGCCGTGCTCGCGACCGTTCTTATTTTCTGGGGATTCCACCACCTGGACTATCCCTTTCTGCGCGCACGGGGTGCGTGGAATCCCTGGGGTTATTACATCGACATTCTTCTGTTTCTGGGCATTGCCGCAGGAATCCTCATGTTGCTGCTGGATGAACTGGACCGCCGAACCAGTGATCTCGAATTATTGTCTGCGCGCATAGTGAGACAGCACGAGGACGAAAGGCGCCGGATTTCTCTCGAGCTGCATGATCAATCCGCACAGGTATGGGCGGCCGTCAAGCTGCAGCTAGGGCTGGTTCGCGAAGAGTCACCCCCCAAGCTGGCTCCCGCCGTAGATAGCGTCCTGAAACTCGTGGACTCGGGTATTCAAAGCATTCGTGCCGTTACAACCAATCTTCGGCCGGCCCTGCTCGATGATCTCGGCCTCCTCCCTGCGCTGCGTGCCCAGGTGCACAGTTTTGCCGAACAGACAGGCCTGAAGATCACCTTCAGCGCACCTGCTGCCGTGCCGCCCCTTTCAGAAGAGGCGAGCCTTGCCATATACCGCGCGTTGCAGGAAGGGCTGGCAAACACTGTTCGGCATTCAGGTGCCACTGAAGCTGCCGTTCGTATCAATTTTTCCAACGGCGAGTTTCTGCTTTGCCTGTCGGATAACGGCCGCGGTCTTTCCGCATCGACCCGACAACAGCAGAACGATCAAGTTGCCCCGAGTGCCCCGCACTCGCACGGACTCTTCGGAATGCGCGAACGAGTGACTGCGCTGCATGGAAGCATGGAACTTGAATCGACATCTCCTTATGGCTCTGGAACGTCACTCACCATCAGGATTCCGGTTGGGCGTGACACTTAAACCTGAAATCATTCGGGTCTTGATTGCCGACGATCACGCAGTCGTGCGGGAAGGCATCCGTCGAGTCCTCGGCACCGAGGCCGAATTTGAGATTGTCGGGGAGGCTGTGAATGGCAGCGATGCCGTCAGTCTCTCCCGAGAGCTGGAGCCCGATGTCGTCGTTCTGGATCTTTCGATGCCAGAGCTGTCCGGATTCGAGGCCGCAGAACGCATTCGAAGCGCAGTACCGGCGACGCGTATGCTGATACTGAGTATTCACGATCACGAGGAATATGTTGCGCGCAGCATACGGGCCGGCGCACATGGCTACCTGCGCAAGGACTCGTCGCCCGCCGAGTTACGCGCTGCTGTGCGAACCGTTGCGCAGGGGAAGAGTTATTTCGCGACACCTGAGGCGCGCGCGCTCTTTGCGAACTCAGGTTCGAACGCGGCAGCTCCCCAGCCCGGTGGGTTGGCGGATCTGACATCGCGCGAACGCGAAGTTCTATTGGAGATTGTCCGGGGCCGCTCCAACAAGGAAATAGGCGCGCAATTCAGCATAAGCGTACGCACCGTGGAGTCGCATAGAGAGGCGCTCATGCGCAAGCTTGGGATAAGAGGCACTGCAGCCCTCACCAGATTCGCCATAGCCCACGGACTGACCGGCCAAGACCCCCGCTGAACGCACGCCGCTTCATCCGTAAAAGTACGGATTGAACACATATCCCCCCGTCCATAGCCTTGGTCACGAGAGTGTACGTCACTCCGGTCACACAGATCAAAACTTCACCGGTTATGGAGCTTTTTCCTTGTCGAATAGAGCATTTCGCACCTTGGTCGCCCTCTCATTTGTGGCGGCAATTCCTGGCATCGCAAGCCGCGGCACAGCGCAAGGTCCAACATCAGCCATCACAGATTCTGGAGCTACCCCGCTTACCTCGGTAACTGTCACGGCAACCCGGAGCCCGAGACAGGTAATCTTGACCCCCAATCCCGTCATCGTGGTGGACAGCACCAGGATCAGGGGCTCGCTGGCAAATGGCGCCGCGGAGCTGCTGCGGGAATATCCGGGCGTAGATATCACTGGAACCGGCGCCAATCAGGGACGGCCAATCATACGTGGGCAGCGCGGCCAGCGTATCCTCCTCCTCGAGGACGGCATCCGCCTGAATAATTCCCGCCGGCAGCAGGATTTCGGAGAACTTCCGGCCCTTGTTGGACTGGACGGCCTGGAACGGATCGAAGTCGTTCGCGGTCCAGCTTCCGTTCTTTACGGAACGGATGCGATAGGCGGCGTCATCAATTTGATCAACTCAGATCCGCGTTTTACAGCATCCACATTCAACGCCGGCGGTTCGGTCAGCTACCGGTACAGCAGCAGCGACAGGCAGAGACGTCCGTCGGGGTCGCTCACCGCGCAGCTGGGACGACTTTCCCTGAGCGGAAATGCGGCGTTTCGCAATGCTCAGGACTATGAGGCTCCCTCGGGCTCATTTGGAAAGCTCACGCTGGCAAATGACACCCGCGTGCACGGCACCGGCGTCAAAGACCAGAACGTGGCTCTGCAGGCTGCGGTACGCATTCGGCAAGGCGACGAGATTTCCGCGCGCTTTTCCAGGTATGAGGCCAGCAAGGCGGCCTTTGGATTCGTCTCCAACGCTGACCTTGGAACGCCAAACAGCCCGTCGATCGACATTCGCTATCCGCACCAGAACTATTCGAAAACGAGCGTCCGCTATCGCGCGAAGTCACTCGGACTTCCCTTCGCAGACCGCGCTGACGTCATCGGGTACACTACGGGGAACGAGCGTTCGCTGGCACTGGACGTGTTCGTCCCATTCGGTCCCGGCACACCTCCAGGCGCGGGCGTCAGCGTAAAGAGCCGAAACTTCACTGACGTCAACACTGTCGGCGTTCGCGCGGAAGCTGCAAAAGCCTTCTGGAAGCAGGTGCTCACATATGGCGCAGACTTCTTCCGCGACCGGTCGGACAATTCAGACTCGAGCGTGACTACCGTGTTTGGATTCGGTCCCCCGCGTCCGAACGTCAACGACACGGCATCGACTCCCAATGCGTCGTTCCGCAGCACGGGGCTCTTTGTGCAGTCGGAAGCAAGCCTGACAGATCGTCTTTCGCTGGTCGCAGGCACTCGGTGGCAGGCCGTTTCCACACGCACGCGAACAACCCCGAAGATTTCCGCCCCGCTGGTCGAGTCCTCTGACAATGCGGTGGTTGCCGCCGGAAATGCACTTTTCCGAATAACCGAAAATGTGAATTTCATCGCGTCGGTGGGTCGCGCGTTTCGCTCGCCGAACCTGATCGAGAAGTTCTTCAACGGCGCTGCAGCGGAAGGCAGTGGCTATCAGCTCCGGAATCCCGACCTCAAGCCCGAGACGAGCCTCGACGTGGACCTCGGTATCAAAGCGGGTTACAGGGCCTTCTATGGAGAGCTGTTCGTTTTCCGCAACAGCATCACCAACGGGATTCGCATCGCTCCCACAGGAACGAAGGTGGGGCAGTTCAACGCATTCCAGAACGTCAACGTAGACCGCCTGCGCGATCAGGGTATCGAGTTGCTCTTGCGCGCGTCGCTCCCGGCCGGATTCAGAGTTGGAAGCAGCTACACCAGCATCGACTCAAGGAATGTCTCGAATCCGCTCAATCCCGTAGGTGACAGCTACTCCTCCAAGCTGACCGGTTCGCTGGGATGGCAGGCAGCAAACGGCCGGTTCTGGAGCGAATACCTTCTTCGCGCCAATGGCAAGCGAAAGGATGTTGCACTTGGAACCAGCCCGATCGGACCAGTGCTACCGGCATTCACTGTTCACTCCGTGCGCGGCGGTGCGAAGCTTTTCAACACCGGCGCGGTCAGCCACAGCCTGAACTTCTCGGTCAACAACCTGACCAACCAACTGTACGCCGAATTCTCCAACGCGAGCTTCTTCAGGCCCGAGCCAAAGCGGTCTGCGGCGATTTCCTGGACAACGAGTTTCTAGCATGGATCGTCCCGGGCTGGTTTCATATATCCCGATAGTTACGACGGTAGTCGCGCTCGCATTTGCGGCGCGGCTATTCGTCCGCTACCGAAAAAAGCGTGGAATGCATCATCTGTGGTGGGCGCTCGGAATGCTGACTTATGGCGCTGGAACGATCACTGAAGCGCTGACGACGCTGGTCGGATGGCATGAGCCAATTTTTCGCGCCTGGTACATAACGGGCGCACTTCTGGGCGGCGCGCCGCTCGCACAGGGCACAGTCTACCTCATGCTCTCGAGGCGCAAGGCAAACGCTCTTACGCTCGTTGTCGGCGCTGTCATCCTCGTTGCGAGCATATGCGTTCTACTTTCGCCAATCAACTACAGTCTGGTTCAGCCGCACCGGCTGACCGGATTTGTGCTCGGCTGGCAATGGGTGAGAATGTTCAGCCCATTCATCAATCTCTACGCTGTGATTTTTCTGATCGGCGGTGCCATCGTTTCGGCGATCCGGTATTCCCGAAAGCGTGAGACGTATCACCGGTACGTTGGAAATGTCCTTATTGCCATTGGTGCGATTCTGCCCGGTATTGGAGGAACATTTACGAGGTTCGGAATGACAGAGGTTCTTTATGTTACCGAGCTGCTCGGACTGCTCTTCATTTATGCCGGATTCCAGATGAACACATCACCCAAGGCTGCTGTTCAACCAGTGGTGGCCGCAAAGGCCGCGTGAAGGAACTGCTTCGAGCGACAGCTGCACACGCGCTCAAGTATCTCGAAACGCTGGAGTCGCGGCCTGTCGCACCTGACCCGGCAGCGGTAGCGAATCTCAAGTCGCTGGATATCGCGCTGCCGCTGCGCGGCGCGGAGCCGGACTCAGTAATCGACGAGCTGAACAGGCTGGGCGGGCCCGCGACGATGGCGATGGCCGGCCCGCGGTTTTTTGGCTTTGTAATTGGCGGATCCCTGCCCGCGGCGCTCGCAGCCAACTGGCTCGCGAGCGCATGGGACCAGAACACAGGTTTGTACAACTCGACCCCTGCAACCTCGTTCATCGAGGAAATTGCACTCAAGTGGCTGGTCGATCTGCTGGGGCTTCCCCCACAGACCGCCGGCGCGTTCGTGTCTGGAACGAGCGTCGCGCACCTCACTGCACTGGCGGCCGCCCGGCACTCTGTGCTGGAGCGGGCGGGATGGGACGTCGAGGCAGATGGTTTGTTCGGGGCACCTCCCGTCACCGTGATTATTGGACAGGAGGCGCATCCAACCTTGCGCAAGGCACTCGGCATCATCGGGTTCGGACGCAAGCGCGTTGTCGAGGTTCCATCCGATACGCAGGGCCGCATGCAGGTGGCAAGGATTCCGAAATTCGAGGGACCCACGGTCATTTGCGTTCAGGCCGGAAACGTGAACACCGGGTCCTTTGATTCCATATCCGCAGCATGCGATGCCGCGCAGGAAAATCGTGCGTGGGTGCACGTTGACGGCGCGTTCGGTCTCTGGGCAAAGGTGGCCCCATCGCGTGCCCATCTTGTCGCAGGAGTCGAACGCGCAGACTCGTGGGCCACCGACGGGCACAAGTGGCTGAACGTTCCCTACGACAGCGGCATTGCATTCGTTCGCGATGCCCGGGTTCTTCGCTCGGCCATGTCCATCAGCGCTGAATACCTGCCGCACGAGAGTGAGCATCGCAATCCGTCGGACTACACCCCGGAGCTGTCGAGACGTGCGCGGGGCGTGGACATCTGGGCCGCACTGAAATCACTCGGACGCGAAGGCGTCGAGGAAATGGTGGAGCGTCACTGCCGCCAGGCCAGGAGATTTGCGGAAGGATTATCAGCTGCAGGATTTGAAATCCTGAATGACGTGGTGCTCAACCAGGTCCTGGTCTCGTTCGGATCGGCCGAAGAAACGGAGCGAGTCATCGCAGGAATCCAGAGGGACGGAACATGCTGGTGCGGCGGAACTGTCTGGCAGGGAAAAACCGCGATGCGCATAAGCGTCATCTCATGGAACACGACCGACGCTGACATCGAACTCAGCCTGAACGCGATGATTCGCGTCGCCAGAGAGTCCGGGATACGCTGACCAGCGCCGGACCCAGGCCACACCGGGCATCCGTTCTCAGTGCCCGGATGCGCCGGAAGGGCCTCTATCGTGAGGTTGCGGCCGCTGGATATCACAAATATTTGCGAACCTTGCCTCTGCCCTAGCGGTCTTTGGTTTTGAGAGGCATGCTCTTGGGATGCCACCCATGCACCGCCCCTCCTACCGGTTCGCGAAATGAGTCTCTTCGGCACTCGCGCACCCAAGTCCACCAGTCCGGGCTACTCCATCATCGATGAGCGGATGTCCATCCGCGGTGAGATCGATACCGATGGAACAGTGCGCGTGGAGGGACGAATAGAGGGCACCATGCATCGCGCAGGAACACTGATTGTCACATCCCACGGCGGGGTCGTCGGGGACGTCCAGGCGGGCGATGTGACAGTTGCGGGGATAGTGCACGGGAATGTACATGCCACCGGCAGGGTCGAAATCGAGCCTGGCGCCGAGGTTCACGGGCAGATTCGCGCTCATTCGATGCAGCTGCACGAAGGCGCCACAATTCACGGCCAGGTCTCCGTAGGTGCAGCCCCGCCGGCAGCGCCCCCTTCCCCCAGGCATCTGGAGCTTTCAACCACAGTTCCGGGTCGCGCAAGGGTATGAAGCGGACCGCTGCACGACAGCGTCCACGGGTATGGACTGTCATTCTCGTTCCACCACGTCCGGGCGCGCGCGCCAGAAGTCTGTCGATTCGAGCCAGAACCGTTGGAGTTATTGGAACGTTCATGCTGCTCACTGTGGGTGCGGCAGCTACCTGGACCGGTGAAACCCAGAATTTCGCGGAAGCGACCGCCAATGAACTGGCGGAATCCCAGCGCACCGTCGTACAGCTTCTCGACAGCGTGCAGATGCTTGCCGCGCTGGCAGAGCGCGCGAAGTATCTCCCGCCCAGAGACATGATCATGCCCGTTGCGGGGAAGATTTCCAGCCGGTTCTCGAGTGCCCGGTTCCATTCGATTCTGGAGATTTTCCGCGCGCACCGCGGAGTGGATCTCTCGGCCCCTGCCGGCACCCGTATCGTCGCCCCCGCGGATGGACGCGTGAGCTTTGTCGGATGGCGCGTTGGCTACGGCCTGATGGTTGAAGTCGCGCATACAGGCGGAATCGTCACGCGTTATGCGCACTGCCGAACGGCGCCGGTGAAAAAGGGACAGGTCGTCGCGGCAGGGCAGATGATTGCAACCGTGGGTTCTACGGGACTTTCCAGCGGGCCACACGTTCACTTTGAAGTGCTTAATCGCGGCCAGTCGGTGGATCCGATAAAGTTTCTCGCGTCCACCCGGCGCGCGTCCGGTACAACGCGAGAGGTTCCGTCCGAGCCCTCAATCAAGCCGGAAACCAGACCTATGGGCCTCTGAGACTACCCGGGGTTGACACCCCGAAAAGGCGGGGCTACTTCTGGCTCCCCCAACTTTCAGTGATTCCGCCGACGGAGCGGATTCTTATACCGAAGGAGGCAAGATGTTCAACGAGCGCAAGACACCTCAGAAGCCGGTCGCTCCGGTGGTTCAGGAGAACGGCAATGGAAAATCAATGTCGATAACTCTGCTGACGATCGTAGGCGAACACGCGCGAATGGAAGGAAAGTTCGACATTGCCGATTCCATCCAGGTGGAATGCGAAGTCGGCGGCGAGCTCAACGTCGGTGGCAAGCTGGTGATCGGCCAGAAAGGTGTGGTGCACGCCAACGTCCAGACTGTAGACGCGATCATCATGGGACAGTACGAAGGCAACATGGTCGCGACGGGTAATGTCGAAATCGCAGAGACCGGCCGCGTTTCCGGAAATATCCAGACCGACTCGCTTGTCATCTCCAAGGGCGGCTTCTTCAATGGCAACATCACCAAGATGAACGACGCCGTGGAGCGGGTCCTTGCAATCGACGAGAAGCGCAGCGGCAGTCAGCCCATGCAGGCCGCGCAGCAGTTCGCAACGAGGTAACCCAGGGGGGAGCAGTCCATGTTGTGGAAGAAAGCCGGCAAGTCTTCCGCGAAAGTGACTGATTTCTCAACCTGCATTGCCGAAGGTTCTGAAATCGAGGGAAAGTTCACATTCAGCGGTACTGTGATGTTGAACGGCCGGTTACGAGGCGAGATAGTCTCCAATGACAGCCTCGTAATCGGTGAGAAAGGAGTGGTCAATGCGTCAATACGCGCCGGCATCGTCCAGATCGCCGGCGAGGTCGTGGGCGACGTCAACGCATCCGACCGTGTCGAGCTCATGGACCACTCACGCGTCTACGGCGACGTAAACGCGCCCGTGGTGATCATCAACGAAGGTGCGCTTTTCGAAGGTCAGTGCCGCATGACACGTACGAATCCGGCGGAGGCGCACCCCGGATTGAGAGATGGAAGTATTGTCCCGCTCAAGCGGAGCGAGCTGCCCCGGTAAGCGCTCGCTACGCCTGATCGGGCCGCTGGTTTCCCCAGATGGGCGACGTTGCAAAACACGCTTCCAGCGAATCGATTGCGGTCGCGCACAGTTTGCCTGCAAACGCAGTACGCATCAGCGTGAATGCGTCGCCAGGTGTCATTCCCGCGCGATATGGCCTGTCTGCTGTGAGCGCCTCGCACACGTCCGCGACGCAGAGAATGCGAGCGGAGTCGTCGAGCTGATCGCCCGAGAGCTTCCAGGGGTATCCTGAGCCGTCCAGCTTCTCGTGGTGCACGGCGGCAGTCCAGGCGAAGTCTGCGAAGGCCGGGACATGCGAGAGGATGTCCGACGTATAGACGGGATGCAGCTCGATGGCGGCACGCTCCGCATCATCCAGCCTGCCGGGCTTGTCCAGAATGCTGTTCGATATTCCAAGTTTCCCGATGTCGTGCAGCAGGCCCGCGCGATGAATTCGCTTCTGCGCGAGGGCATCCATCCCATACTGCCGGGACATCTCCAGTGCGAACGCGGCGACATTGGCCGAATGCCTGAATGTGTAGGGTGACTTGGCGTCGATGATCTCGGAGAAAGCCCACGCGATCATGTCGAGGCCGGCATCATCGACCAGTCTCGGCTCCGAGCCGGGTTCCTCCTTCATTACCAGCTCCACCGCGTCATGACTGGTAATCTTCTTCCACCACGCGCGATCGCCCTTCCATTTTTCGACGACGCGCACTAAACGCGGATCGAACCAGGTACCTTTTCGTGCGCGCACGACTTCCCGGGCTGCGCCTTCCCCGCCGGTCCGGAAAAAAGCTTCTATCGTCTGGGAAAGGTTGGCGATCCGCGCAAGCAGCGGAATTTCCTCACCTCTGAGGCCGTCGGGGTATCCCATCCCGTTCCAGTGTTCGTCGAGTGACCGAACCGCCTGTGCCGATGCTTCCGGAAACCCGAGGCCGCGCACGATGTCGGCACCGCGCTCGCAGCGAATCTGGATCAGGTCGCGGGTGACATTGGCTGTGCGCGCAATGCCCGAGAACAGTCCAAAGCGCTCCGCGATGGGGCGGCCGCGACCCACCGCGAGAAATGTGCGGAGCGCGAGCGAACCCCTCCTGTGCCAGTCCACGAACTTCATGTACGGTTTCACCGCACGGTCGTCCGAACCGAACAGGGCGCTCATTTTTGCGGCGTTGCTGGAGCACCCCGCGTCCTTGAGCAGGAGCCCGTAATACAGGGCCGCACGCTCATCTTCGCTGAGTCCAATTTCTTCTGCGATACGCATTCCGATCAGGCAGGTGCGTATCGTGTGGCCAATCGGCTGGCCTTCCGTAAGATCGAGGGCGTGTGACAGCGCCGCCAGAACTTCCGAGAGTGCAACGGTTGCGGATGGCGCAGACCTGCGTTGACTGGCCTCCTGCGCCATCCGCTTTTCCATGGGGCTCAGGATTTTTGCTGTGCTATCCAGGTATCGATCCTCGCTTCGAGCACACCCAGCGGAAGTGCACCATTCTCGAGAACTGCACGATGGAACTTGCGGATGTCGAACCTGGGGCCCAGTTCTCTCTCCGCGCGAACCCTGAGTTCCGTGATCTTGAGCTGACCGATCTTGTATGCGAGACCCTGCCCGGGAATGGCCATGAAGCGCTCGACTTCGCTCTCGATGCTTGCATCTGAATTCGAGGAATTTGCGCGTCCGTATGCAATGGACTGCTCCCGCGTCCAGCCCTTGGCGTGAATTCCGGTATCGATCACCAGGCGAATGGCTCTCCAGAGTTCACCGGCGAGCATTCCATAGTACTGGTATGGATCAGTGTACACACCCAGCTCGCGGCCAAGTGATTCGGCGTACAGTCCCCATCCCTCCGTGTACGCAGTGTAACCGCTGTAACGGCGGATTTTTGGGATATCCGTCAGCTCGCGCTGAACCGACAGCTGAAAGTGGTGGCCGGGCGATCCCTCATGCAGAAGCAGATCCTCCATCCCAAACTTTGTGTGGGTCGTCGGCTGATAGGTGTTCAGGTAGAAAACACCCGGGCGCGATCCGTCAGGAGCCGCGGCCATGTACGAGCCGCCAGATGCGCTGCGCTCACGAAACGGCTCCACCATCCTTATCTCGTAATCCGCCTTCGGGCGGAAATCAAAGAGCTTGTCGGTAGTCGCATCGATGCGGGTCTTTGCTGCGCGGTAGTCGGCCAGCATCTCCTCACGGGAAGCGTACCGGAACTTTGGATCGTCTCCCAGGTGCTTGAAAAATTCCGGGAGTGTTCCCTTGAATCCAACCTGATTCTTGACCGATTCCATCTCGCGGTGAATTCTGGCAACCTCGGAGAGGCCGATCCTGTGAATTTCTTCAGGCGACAGATTGGTAGTGGTGCTCGACTTCACGCGGTTGGCATACCAGGCAGCGCCATTCGGGAGCGCTCCATAGCCCACCGAAGTTCGCGCGGCAGGTATGTACTCATCCCTCACGAAATCATGCAGCCGCCTGAATGCGGGGACGATCTGAGTTCGGATCGCATCTTCGTAGGCGGATGTCAGCCGCGCCCGATCGGCCGGGGCAAATGATGCCGGCATGTTCCGGATTGGGCCGTAGAACAGGCTTGCGGACGGATCGTCGACGACATGAGCAGCGAGCTGGGGCACCACGCGCTCCATGAGAATTCGCGGCTGAGTGACGCCGGCCGCAACTCCCTCGCGCATGTTCGCGATTGCTGTATCTACACCCTGAGTGAAGCCCCGGATGCGGGAAAGAAAGTCCTCGTAGTCCTTGACGGTCTTGAACGGGTGCAGCCCGTTCCCAGCACCAAGCTGGACGAATCCGGCCGTGAAGTTGAAGAACTGGTTGAGGGGAATCAGGTGCGAGGGATACCTGTAATCCTCGAAGGCCTGCGCGAACCCTGTCTGCAGCACGTCATAGGTGATGCGGTGCTTCGCGTCCAGTAGTCCGCGATCGACCTGGTTCAGCTCGGCAAAATATTTTCTGTCGATCGCATTCGCCCGTGCGCGAACTGAAGCGGCAAATGGGGCAACCCATCTGTCGTTATATCGCGCATCGCCTATCGAAGTGGCCAGCACGGGATACAGTGCCAGCGTTTCCTGAAAATAAGCCTCCGCAATCGAGTCGAGTCTGGCATTGACCGACGGAGAAGGTGTCGAGTGGTAGCCGCTGGCGCCGCCCGCCGAGACGCATGATGCCGCCGCGGCGGATATTGCAAGAGCGGTGAGTGTGCGAACGAATCTCTGCATTTTGTAGGGGCTGGGGATTATTGAATACTGTCTTTTTGAACCAATACGGGCAATGACGGAGCCGGTTTCTTAGATTGTACCAGTGTTCAAACCCACGCTAATCCGGCTTTTCGGCACCCTTCGGCGGCGCATTTTATTTGGTCTCGCAGCGATCGGCATCATTGCTGCCGGCGTCATCGGCCTCCAGAATCTTCGCGAGCTCCGCAGGTCGAGCGCCGCGACGAGTGACCAGGCGGCAAGGCGCACGCTGATCCTCGCGGTGGACGGGCTGAGCTGGGACATGCTTCAGGAAGCACAAAAGAGGGGCATGTTCAAGCGCTTCACCCACGCGGCTCCGCACGTCGCGCCCTACCCTTCGATGAGTCATCCCTCGTGGACGGAGATCATAGGGACGCGACGGGTTTTTGGCGACCGCGGAAATGCACACACAATCGAGTCCCGCTGGTTCGATCTCGACCAGATGCGAATCGCCGACGATCCCCGCCAGGTGATCGCGCGCCAGACCTCCCCGTACAACTACCAGCGAGCGTTCGACTACTTCTTCGACCCCATCACCGAACCGCTGATGTATCTGCGCGGTGAAAAACTCTTCAATCGCGAGCTGGACGAAGCAGAATCTGCAATCCTCAATGAGTTCACCGGTGACCGGTACGTCGCATACATCGCGGGCCCGGATGCGATGGCGCATACCCACCTGGATGGCCTCTGGAACTACCTCGCGCGGCTGGACTCGACGATCACCCGTGTCCTCGATACGCTGGCAACACGAGGCGGCGCTCCCGACGTATGGATGGTGTCTGACCATGGAAACGCGCCGGGATTCGTCGAGGGACAGAGAGAGAGCTACCTCACCACGTACTCGCTGGATGACGCGATCAAACGGGCGGGACTCGTGCGTGCCGACACCGGACGCCTCGAGCGCGACGACGAGGTCGCCGTCGTCACCATCGCTCTTGCCACAATGGTCAACGTTTATTTCGTGGATCTCGAGCGGCGAAGGCGTCTCGCAGAGAGTGCGCTCGCAGACCCGGCGGTGGAGATGGCAACGTGGCTGGAGGTCCGCGGGGATGACAGGTACGTCGTGGTGCTCGGTGCAGACGGGGCCGAGGCCAGGATCCGATGGCGTGATGGCAGCTACAGGTACGATGCCATTCGTGGAAACCCCCTCGACCTTCCTTCCAGCCTGGTATCCCGAGCAGGCAGCGAGCTATGGATCCCGGACAGCGTATCGCGTGCTGCGACGCTGAAGTCGAACTATCCGGATGCACTTCACCGCATCGTGCAAAGCGCGGTCAAGCAGGTTGAAAACGCTCCGGACCTTATCATCAACCTTCGAGACGGCTACTGCTACAAGGGAGACCTCGGCGCCTTCGTTCGGATGGTAAGGACGCACGGGTCGATCACCGCTCGGTCCTCGCTTGGAATTCTTGCCTCCACCTCCAGGCCACTCCCGCCTATGGTGCGCGGTGATGAAGTGCTGGGTCTCATTGGGGTTTCGCCTGACCAGCTGCTGTCGCGCGTCGCGGTACTCGGCGATGGCGTACGCCTGGAAGCTGACGGGGGCCGTGGATGGCTCGACACCGGACGCCATGACGAATCCAGACAGATTGCATTCCTGAGAAAGGCGCGTGTCATCGCAGCGTCGATGGATTATTTCACCTTCGACGTGATGCGTGCACTGTTCAGGGATATCCGGGCACAGGCGTCGCGAGGGTCCGGAAAATCTTCGTTCGATGCCACCAAACGCGCCGTAGACCGCGCAGATGTTGTTGCCGGCGTTTCAAACAATGTGGATACTCTGCTGTCGCTGCTGGATTCCATCGACGTGAAGGCGCTTCCCGAGCGGGTCCGCAAAGCCGAGGCACGGGCGAAGGAAATTCCCGACCTGGCCCCGCTCGGGGACATTCGTTCGGCATGGAAGAAGGGGCCCAGTGCGCCCGGCACCGGCGAGAGTGCGCGGCGCCTGGCGATGGCAGCGTGGACAATTCCCTACTTCCTCGATGACGTGCTCGGCGGACCCGAAGCGGACAGCATACCCGATCCACGGGACGTGACATTCGCGAGGAATTGGCCGAAGCTTCGCTCACGCATCACGGGAGATCCATCACGACTGCTCGCGGATTCAGCGCTTCCGGTGAGACTCTTCAACGAGGTCTTCGCCGAACGTAAGGCGGTTCACCTCGTGAAGCCGGTGGTCTTCCCGCTGAAGTACAATCCGGCGTTGAATGGAATTACGGTCGTGTACGTTCCCGGCATATATGGCGAGCTGTTCGATTCGGAGATCTGGTCGCGTGGAATGAAGTCAGTGCGGGACCGATTGGGTGCCAGAACTCTCAGTCTTCCGATTGATGGACGATGCAGCTCGGACGTAAATGCACGCGACATTGTCAGTGCATTGCGCGCCGATACCAAGCGGCGAACCGACCGTGGATATCCACGTCCACGGTATCTGATTCTGGGTTACTCAAAGGGCGGAATCGATGCGACTCAGGCGCTGCTGCTCGCGCCGGACGTGGCCGCCCAGGTATCTGCGCTCGTAACGCTTGCGACACCCCACCGGGGCTCGCCTGTAGCTGAGCGTTCGGATATTCCGGCGGAAATCCTGCGATGGAGCGTGAGCGCACAGCCGAAGGCCGCTTGTGACACTGCAGGCGCATCGCACTCACTCTGGGCTTCGACCCGCTCGACCTTCTGGAGCCAGCACACAAGACAAGTTGCCGCCGCTACGCGGAACTTTTCACTCTCGTTCGTGAGTGACATGGCGTCGGCGCATCCCTGGATGAAGCTCACCAAACGAATTGGAGAATTCAGCGAGCCGAACGACGGAGTCGTTGCGCTATCATCATCGGTCTTTCCGGCGGGTGTTCAGGCCGTGAACCTCGGCACCATCGCCGCCGATCACATATCGGGGCGGCTGGCATCTTCCTTTCCGCAGGATGCATTTCTGGAAGCGATTGTAATCACTGTGGCGGAACTCGGAGCACTTGATCCGTCCGCAAAGAAGGCATGGATTGCCGAAGCAGTACGCCGGGCTGGAACACTCGCATCAGATGAGAGGGGCGATGCGCGGGTCCGCCCTTTTGCATCTTCGCTAAGGCCGAAACCCCCGTTGCCGGGAGGAAGCACAGGCTGGAAGCCTGACGCGACCTTCAGCGCGACGCGCCCCATCGACGCAAATGGACGCACGATCCGAATGCTCACGCCGGCGCGTGATCCCGGTGGCATTGCGTTCCGGTGCGACCAGTCGGACATGCTGGCGTTTCGCGCCGAGTACGAGTTCTACTACGACTCGAGCAATGGTGGGAGCGAGAATGAATACGCGAACGGATTCTCCATCGCTCCATCACCCGGTTCCCCGGGCGACAGGGCCTGCCGCCTGTCCAGCAGGGCCTCGGCAATCAAGATGACCACTGCTTCCTTCCATTTCCGGCCCGTCGATTTCCCGCTGCTCAAGATGCGTTTTCGGGTCGTGAAAGATCTTACCTCTGTGGACGCGGGCAAGCTGAAGAAAGGAAAGAACGACGCTGCCCTCAAAGTCTGGCTGCTCCTCGAGGATTCACGTCCCGGCGGAAAGCGGTACATGTTCGGCTACTGGTGGCCGGGCCGGGACATCAACGGACATTTCGCGCCCTCCGACTCCCTTGTCGAGGCACTTTCATCGAAGCGCAATCTGGTTTTTTCGACATTGCCCGAGGCGTGGCTGATAACCATGGGTGCGCAGAACCAGGTAGGAAAATGGCAGTCGGTGGAGCGCAATCTCGCGGCCGATGTTCGGCGCGCCTTCCCGGGAATCCCGCCCAGCGCCCTTAAGGTTATTGGTATAACACTTCAATCCGACTCGGATGAAACACGCGGCAGCACCGAGGCGTACTTTGAATCTATGACCTTCAATCGAGCCCGTCCCTGATGCGTACCGCGATACCGTTGGGCATCTGCCTCGGGGCGTCTATCGCATCCGCACAGACCCCGGTACCGATGAAAGATGTCGAGATCCAGGCGACCCTCCACCCTGTGTCGCGCGAAGTCAATGCAGTCATTCGCGTAGCCGTATCGACTCCCGTCGGCCGGATTCCGGTGAGTGGCCACGGCCGGCTGAAGTACAGCTGCGACGGCCTGTTCAGGGGCTCGATGTCGTACAACCCCATCGTGCGGTTCTTTGCAAAGCTCAAAGGTGTGGCACTTGTAACGGCACTCGATGGCAAGATGGTGACGACGGAGCCAATCGACTGCAATGCATCGCTGACGCGGACTCTTGTGGGCCGCGCGGACGTTGACTCGACGCTCATGAAGGGATGGATCAAGCTGGGTTCCGACTCCACCACATTCAGCGGGCCCGCGTGGACATTCGCGGACAGCACGTATCACAGCATCCTCTCCGCTCACCGAACCGAGCGACCGCTAATGCTGCACATCAACATGTACAAGCATCCGCGGATGATGAAGGCGCCCGGGAAGTAGGCCTCGAATGCCGCCACGTCCTCTCACGCGCCTGCGGAAGATCTGTCTCGGAATGCCGGACACCACCGAGGTGGAATCCTGGGGTGCTCCCACTTTTCGGGTCAAGAACAAGATCTTTGCGATGTATTCCGCCGATGGAAATAATCACGGGGCCGCCAAGCCCGGAGTCTGGCTCAAGGCGACGCCGACAAATCAGGACCTCGTGCTGCGCTCGGATCCCGAACGATATTTCAAGCCGCCGTACGTGGGCCCCAGCGGCTGGATCGGTGTCTGGCTCGATGACCTGGTGGACTGGGAAACCCTATCCGGCTTCATAGCCGATGCATACGCGCTCGCGGTCCCCCGGAAAAAAACCAGGAAGAAATGAAGAACGATCTTCTAATCCGCGACCTGACGTCGGCCGACCTTGCCAGGGGCGCACCGCTGCTTGCACAGCTCGGTTATCCGGTTGATACGTCAGTTCTCGAGGAACGCTTTGAGGACTTCATTGCAAAGGGCGAGCGCGCAATCGTGGCGGAGCGGGATGCGGAAATCCTCGGACTGCTCACCCTGCACGTGACGAATGTTCTGCATCGGGCGGGAGCTGTGGGCCGCATCACCTTGCTCGTGGTGGATGAGGCAGTGCAAGGTCAGGGTGTGGGAAGATCACTGATGGACGAAGCCGAGAGACGCTTGTGGAGCGATGGTTGTGTTCTCATCGAGGTTACGAGCAACATGAAGCGCACTGATGCTCATGCCTTCTATGAGAAACTGGGCTACGAGAAAAGCAGCTTTCGATTCGGCAAGACGCGCCCCGCCACCACAAGCTAGAACACCCGCGCAACAGGCCAAGCGCTACCTGTACGCATTCCTCTCCCATGAACCGTACATCGGGTTCGGGAGCAGTATGAACCTCCGGCCATAGTCGCTGAAGCTTCTCTCAGCGGAATCGCGCACGGCCTGCGACATCATTGGAAAATCCTGAATATTGTCGCCGACCCACATTACCACTGTGTGTGCCGGCATCGAGGGGCTGGCTGTCCCGTCCTGTACTGCGCGGAATCTTGGATTCTTGTCGCTCGGTCCTGCAGGCTTGCAAAGAACCAGATCGGCCGGAACGCCGACTGCTGCGAGGTTCTGGCGGGTTGCGGGACATCCGCTCTCGTCCCGGTTCGTGACGATGACGACCTTCCCGCCAAGCTCCTTGACTATGCGCGTGAACTCAACCGCTCCTGGCAGAGCGGGAGCAGCGCGCTCACCTACCCATGCGCTCCAGCTTGCTTCCGAAAATGCGGAGTCCATGTCCGCCCGCCGCTTCTGGTATGTGGAGTTGTCCAGCACGGTTTCGTCCGCATCGAGAATCACCGCCCAGCGCGCAATTCGCGATGTGCGCATCGTGTTGCGGAGCTGCTCCCCCGCCAACCGGTACGTTTGCAGGAATATCGCCCTGTGCTCTGCGGAGTTTCTGGTCCAGTGAATCTCGGGCTGCATGCGCGAAGCGGCTGTTGCCGGCGGGGCAGCAGATGACCATACCGCCGGTCCGGCACAAGCAGCGACCAAAGGGAGCAGGAACAGAACTTTTCGCATTTGAGGTCTCGAGATAGGGTCTTTAACGATATCACCGGAGCGAAATAATCTCGACGTCGAGCGTGGGGTCGAAGTGGGCATTTCTCCTACAGAGCATAGGGATGTTTGCCTCTAGCCGACCCCTCCCGCGCCTCCTAACGTTGCCGCGGTGGGCGACCGGTTGTACACACCCGCCTTTTTAGACTGAAGCAACACCGCTGTTCCAGATATATTTGGGCTTCAAACCGCGCTCCAGGCGGCGCCTCACCACCCGCTCACACCACTCCGGATGTCCACAGGAAAGCCTGACCAGTCAATCGAAAGCATCGGGCTTGGCAAGCGCTTCGGCACCCGTTGGGTATTGAGGGGAGTCTCGTTTGATATTCGCCGGGGAGAGGCAGTCGGACTATGCGGGCCAAATGGCAGCGGAAAGAGCACCGTGCTGCGTATCCTTGCCACGCTGCTGAGACCCAATGCGGGAACCGCCCATATCAACTCGGCCGACATCATGAACGATTCGACGAATGTGCGAGCACAGGTCGGATACCTCGCGCATTCGCCGGGACTGTACGACGATCTCACTGCCCGCGAAAACCTGCGCTTTGCAGCCGACATGCTTGGGGTGAAACATTCCCATGTTGATTCCACCCTCGAGCGCGTGGGACTCGACCCAGTCGCCGACAACAGGGTGCGCGGTTTTTCGGCTGGAATGCAGCGCAGGCTGGCCCTCGCCCGGCTGATGCTCCGAAGGCCGGAAGTCCTGCTGCTCGATGAACCGTACAGCAACCTGGATGTGCACGGAGTCCAACTCATGAACGGCCTGATCGCGGATACTCTTGCGGGTGGTGGCTCAGCTCTCATCGCTTTGCACGAACTCGCGCCTGCCCGCGGTATTCTCAACCGGACACTGACGCTGACAGAAGGGCGCATTACCGGGCCAGACTCTGAATTGTCCGGGTACACTGGTCCTGCACTCGTGCCGGAGGCCAGCTGATGGCCATGCGCGACGACTGGCGGAGAGTCCGCGCCATAGTCAGGAAGGACATTACGACCGAGCTGCGCGCCAAGGCTGGTTTCAATAGTGTGGCGTCCCTGGGCGTGACGATGCTCATACTGCTAGGCCTGGCCCTTGGTCCCGGAGCCGAAATGCTGCGCAATGCCGCTGTGGGTTCGGTCTGGCTTGCACTGCTTTTTTCCGGCGTCCTCGCGTTCAACCGTTCCTTTCAGGTGGAGCTGGAGAGCGGAGCTCTCGAGCCCCTGCTCCAGTACCCCGGCCCTCGCTGGCCTATTTTCGCCGGCAAGGTTCTCGGCAACCTGATTTTCCTGGCACTCATGGCCGCGATCGTGGTTACTACCGGGATTGTTCTGTTCAGCGTTCAGATTCCGGAAATGTGGCCGGCCATAGTGGGCGTATTCGTGCTCGGCATCTTAGGTTTGGTAGTGCTTGGGACATTCTACGCGTCCATGGCGAGCCGAAGCCGGGCACGGGAAGTTCTGCTGCCGCTACTTCTCTTCCCCATGCTCGTACCGGTTCTTCTGGGGGCGACAAGCGCATGCAAGGCACTTCTTGGCGGGGATCCGATGAACGAAGCGGGTGCGTGGATTCGGCTGCTTGCCGCTTACGACCTGATTTTCCTTATAGCGACAGTCATTGCGTTCGAACACGTTATCGAAGGCTGAGGGTAATTTGACATACGAATCCGAACAAACCAGCAACCTGAGAACGAGACCCATGGCGATCTGGCCGGCTCTCGCCAGCTTCGGCGTACTGATCGCGGCCCAGACTTATTCGATTCTAACTTCCCCCGCCGAGGGGGACATGGGCCATCTCCAGAAGATCATGTACGTGCACGTGCCGGCCGCATGGATGACATTCCTGTGCTTCTTCGTCGTGCTCCTGTTTTCGGTGCGTTATCTATGGAAGCGGCGCGAGTCTGACGACCTGCTCGCAGCGTCGGCAGCAGAGGTGGGAGCGGTATTCAACGGACTCACGCTGCTCCTGGGAATGATCTGGGGACGGCCGGCGTGGGGAGTTTGGTGGGCCTGGGATGCCCGGCTCACATCGACACTGGTGTTGTTCCTGATTTTCGTGGGTTACCTGGCACTGCGGGGATTCGTGGACGACCCGCAGCAGAGAGCGCGCTGGAGTGCCGGTGTCGGAATAATCGGCGCCATCAACGTTCCACTGGTGTACATGTCCGTTACCTGGTGGCGCACCCTTCATCAGCCGCCGTCGAGTCCCGCTACGCTCGATCCCGCCTACACGATGGGTTTGCGACTGAACGCAATAGCTTTGCTCTTTGTCATGATTTATTTCATTCGCACGCGATACCACATCGCCCGCACCGAGCGGGCGGTTGAAGAGGCTGCTCAGCAGGCCGCAATGGGAGCTACACCAAGATGATCGAATCCAACATCAACTTTGTCGTTGCGGCTTATGCCGTAACCTGGATCGCGCTGCTCGCGTACGTCATTCGCCTTTTTCGCAAAGGCAGACTGGCACGCGCGGCTCTTTCCCGCGTGACCCGCAATGACGGAGGGGAGAGCTGATGAAAAAGAAATGGGTGATAGGAGGCGCGACCATCATAGTCGCTGTTTTCGCATGGATGCTCTTCGGCGGTCTCGAGAAGAACATTGTTTTCTTCCTCACACCGAAGGAACTGCTCGCCAAGGGACCGGAAGGTATCGATGTTCCCGTTCGGCTTGGCGGACAGGTGAAGCCGGGCTCAGTCAAATGGGACGCGCAGTCGCGGGATTTGCGCTTTACCGTCACGGACGGCTCCGGTGAAATGCCCGTGCACTCCACGGGCGCGCCTCCGCAGATGTTCAGGGACGGCATGGGCGTTATCGTGGAAGGCCGAGTGCGCCCAGGTGGCGTGTTTCAGGCCTCCGGCCTCATGGTGAAACACTCGAACGAATACCGCGCGCCAAAGCCGGGTGAGGAAGCTCACGAGAAGTACAAGACGCTTATCAAGCAGTCCAGCCAGTGACCGGTCTTGTTGCCAACAATGCGCTGCTCCTTTCCGTTGCAACGGTAATATTCGGCGCAGCAATGACGCCGATCGCCATTCGCACAGGCAGGCGCGAATGGCTGAAGATGACCTACGCAGCCGTCTACACGAATTTCCTTCTCGTGACAATTGCGACGGTAGCCATGCTCATCGCGCTCGTCCGACACGATTTTTCCATTTCATATGTGGCGTCGGTCGGGAGCCGCTCGACCCCGCTTCTTTTCACCATCATCTCCCTGTGGGGCGCACTGGAAGGATCGATCCTCTTCTGGGCGTGGGTGCTGGCGCTCTATGCGGCCGTCGTTGTCCGGATTCACCACCGACGCCCGGGCGACCTCGTTCCCTACACGGCGATGACGCTGCTTGCGATCGCCGCGTTCTTCGCGATTCTGCTCGTGGGTCCGGCCAATCCATTCCTCCCCGTCTTCCCCGTTCCACTCGATGGCCCGGGCCCGAACACGCTGCTGCAGAATCACATTCTCATGGCGGTGCACCCGCCGCTGCTCTACCTCGGCTACGTGGGAATGTCGGTGCCATTTGCATTTGCCATTGCGGCAATTGTGTCCAATCAGGCAGCGTCCAACGAGTGGGCTGTGTTGTCACGAAAGTGGATGCTTGCATCGTGGGGGTTTCTGTCCGCGGCAATCATTGCGGGCATGTGGTGGTCATATGAAGTGCTCGGCTGGGGCGGCTACTGGGCGTGGGATCCCGTCGAGAACGCGTCATTCCTTCCCTGGCTGACGGCTACCGCGTACCTGCATTCTGTCATGGTACAGGAGCGCCGGAACATGCTCCGGCAGTGGACCCTGAATCTTTGCGTCGCCACCTTCGTGCTGACCATCCTGGGCACTTTCCTGACACGGTCGGGAATCCTGTCATCAGTGCATGCGTTCACGACAGGACCGATCGGCTACTACTTCCTCGCATTCATAGCGATAGTCCTCGTATTCACCCTGGTGCTTGTCGCCGGAAAGTCGGAGCGAATTCGCACCCGGGGAACCCTCGGCGGCGCTGCGTCACGCGAAACAGTTTTTCTGCTCAACAACCTGTTTCTCACGGCGGTGATGCTGACAGTTCTCGTGGGAACCCTTTACCCGCTGATCGCAGAGGCAGTGCGCGGCGTGAAGGTGAGCGTCGGGGAACCGTTCTTCAATCGCATGGCAATTCCCGCAATGGTCGCACTCATTTTCCTCATGGGTGTCGGGCCGGCATTGCCATGGGGCAGCACTACATGGGAAGATGCGCGCCGCAGGCTCTGGCCGCCCCTTGGGGGAGCGCTGGTGATGGCGGCGATTGCAGTCGTGGCTGGTGCACGTGGGGTTTACGGAATCCTGGCATTCGCATTCATCGGATATTCGGCAGTTGCGAACCTGCGCGAATACTGGATTGGTATCCGCGCCCGTCGCTCAGCGCATGGTGAAGGTGCACTGACGGCGCTCACACGCCTCGTCGGCGGGAATCGGCGTCGCTACGGCGGCTACCTGGCCCACATCGGGATCCTGTTCGTTGCGCTGGGAGTAACTGCATCATCGGTGTTCCGGTCCGAGCGCGAAGCGACGCTCAAGCCAGGTGAGACAATGACGGTCTCCGGCAACACCGTTCGCCTGAAGAATGTATGGGGACGCGAAGAGCCGCAGAGATCGGTGATCGGCGCGACCATGGAAGTCCTTGGAAAGGACAACCGTGTGATCGGCACCCTGGAACCGCGGATGAATTTTTACAGGTCGTCCGACCAACCAGTGCCAACTCCCGATGTACGAAGCCGGATTGGTGGAGATCTGTACCTGAACCTCATGGCGTTCGATCCAAACGGTGCAAATGCGACGATAAAGGTGATCGTCGAGCCGCTGGTGCCATGGATATGGTTTGGCGGACTGATTGTCGTTGCAGGAGCGTTCATCGGCATGTTTCACGGGAGACGCCGGACGAGGACTGAGCCTGCGGCCGAATCTGAGGAGTCCGTGACAGTGGCAGCAGCTGTTCCCCCGGCGACTGTCGCGGGTGGCGTGGCGCAATGAACTGGGGCCGCGCCGCCATCGCCACCGCCGCTGCTGCGCCGCTGATCGGACTGTTCGCGTACGGCTTTACACGTGATCCCGCCAAGATTCCTTCGCCGCTCCCGGGCAAGGCGGTGCCCGCCTTTGCTCTGCCCATTCTGACCTCAGGAGATCAGCCCTTCCCCGGATCGGTCGGTGACACGGTTCGCACCGGCTCGATGCTGGGCAAGGTGCTCGTCGTCAACTTCTGGGCTTCATGGTGCGGGCCCTGCCGAGTGGAGCACGCCGACCTCAGCGAAACCGCGCGCCACTATTCGGGAAAACCCGCGCAGTTTGTCGGGATTCTCTACAACGACAAGGCACCTGCAGCGCTGAACTGGATCGCTGAAGTCGGTGGTCAGAGCTACCCCGCGCTGATCGACGATGGTTCGCGCACCGCAATCGATTTCGGGGTGTATGGCGTTCCCGAAACTTTCATTGTGGATCCTTCCGGACGAATTGCATACAAGCATGTTGGCCCTGTTTCGTCCACAGTGCTGCGTCACTGGATCGATTCGCTCATGCCGGCAACAAGCTCAACTCCGCCGGTAGCATCACGGTGAACGTGCTTCGTCTGGTCATTTTCGCGGCTGCGGCCGCCACGCTCTGGACGGCGGCTCCGGCGCACACGCAAACGCCTCAGGGTGAAACCCGTCCCCAGAATGCGGCTTCACTCACCGATTCGGCGATCGAGGCGCGCACCTCGGCGATTGCGGCCACGCTTCGATGCCCCGTTTGCCAGGGAGAGTCCATACAGGACTCGCCCTCTGATCTCGCGCAGAGCATGCGCCGCGTCGTGCGCGACAAAGTGCGGGCTGGTGAAAGTCCCGAGCAGATCAAGGCATACTTCGCTTCCAAGTATGGCGAGTGGATATTGCTCGAGCCGAAGATGACTGGACTCAATGTGCTTCTCTACATTCTTCCCGTCCTCCTCATTCTCGGCGGTCTTGCCTTCGTGATCATGCTGGTTCGTCGCTGGACATCTCCCCCGAAGGACAACACCACGCATGGCAGCGAGTAAGACGACAGCGAAATCCCGTTTCTGCAGCGCGTGCGGAACACGCCTCAATCCGGATGCGCGTTTCTGCCACAGCTGCGGCGCTCCAGCCGGAGGAAGTCCTACGGCAGCTCCGGAGGCCACACGGACTTCGAAGGCACTCACCTGGGGCATCCCAATATTTGCATTCGTCGCGCTCATCGTACTGTCCATCGTACAGTTCAGTTCGACAGCGCCCAGCGCCAGTACCGGAACCGCTCAGCCACTCGGCAATCCGGGAATGTCAGCGCCGGATATTTCAGGAATGTCGCCAGAGGAGCGAGCTGACAGGTTGTTCAATCAGGTCATGCGGCTCGCAAGCGAGGGCAAGACCGACAGTGTCGCATTCTTCGCCCCGATGGCACTGATCACTCTGGAGTCGGTTACACCACTAGACGCGCACCGGCGTTATGATCTTGGCCTGGTCGCTCTGGTGAGCGGCGACGCAGGCCGGGCGAAGGCGCAGGCAGACACAATTCTCAGCAGCCGGCGTACGCATCTGCTCGGACTGTCACTCGCGGCGCGCGCGGCGGACGCTCTGGGGAATTCGCAGGCAGCGTCCGCATTCCGCCGCAGCCTCATTGCAGCCGAGACGGCGGAGACGGCAGCCGCGCTGCCCGAGTATCGCGATCACGCAGCAGACATCCGCTCCTCCATCGACTCTGCGCGTATTCGCTGAGATCCGGCCGGGATCTCAGGCTACATGAGCGCTCGTAGGAGCCGATAAGGGCGTCCCAGCCTCCTGCAGGTCCCCGCTCCTTGGAATCAGGCCCGCACCACCCGCCAGTCCCATCAGTGACCCGCTGTTGAACGAGTCGGCCAGGCTCGAAGGGACTACCATCAGAGATCCGCGTTTCACAATGCTCTCGTACAACATGTTCATTGCGCGCAGATTCATCGCCGCCGGATGATCGCGGTATGCGTCGGCGGCTTCCACGAACTTGTGCGCAATCTCTGTTTCCGCGGTTCCGAGAATAATCCGTGCCTGCCGCTCCCGCTCCGCCTGGGCCTGGCGAGACATTGCATCCTCGAGCGCCTGGGGAATAATCACGTCGCGAATTTCCACTGACTGAACCTGAATCCCCCAGTTCTTCATCTTTTCTTCCAGAGCCAGCTTCAGTCCGTGCCCGAGTTCGATTCGGGACTGGATCATTTCGGCGAGATCATGCTTTCCGATCGCGTCGCGCAGTGCCGTCTGTGCGGAAAGAATGACGGCCTCATCATAATCCTGTACTTCGAGCGCGGCGCGCTCGGCATCGCGCACAACCCAGAAGGCGATGGCATCTACATTCACCGGTACCGTGTCGCGCGTAAGGCACGATTCAGCGCCAAACGCCGTTGTACGAATGCGCTGGTCAATGATGTAAGCAACCCGGTCCACAATCGGAACTATGGCGAAGTACCCTGGGCCTCGCAGGCCACGGTAGCGTCCCACGCGCATCAGGACGGCGCGCTCCCACTGGTCAGCGTACTTGATCGACGCACCGAAAAACATTCCGCCTGCGATTGCAACAACCACGGCCGCGGGGAACGGTGTCCCAAACAGAAAGAGAATTCCACCGATTCCTGCTGCTGCAACAGCACCTGCAGCCAGTGCAGGCAGTGTGTAGCGCGTGTCGGTGGGAGAGTGCTTTGACATCTTTGTACCTCCTCGGAATTGTTGCTGATAAGAAGGGGCGATCATCGCGTCCTCACGGTACGTCCGTCATCCCGCGGGGGACGCTTGCTGCGTGGGCGAACAATTGCGGACTTCATTGAGTCGGTGATGTACGGACTGCGCGCTTCTCCAAGCTCTATGGGAAGCGCAACCCGGACGAGAACGGTGAGGATGAACAGGCCGAGCGCCCACACACCGGCTGTCACGCCGAGTTCTACGGCGCTCGGAGTGTACTCGACAATTTCTCCGAGCGGCGAGGGAATGAATCCCGGAACCACCAGGCCAATTCCCTTCTCCACCCAGATGGAGAGAAAAAGGATGGTGCACGCCACCATCAGCCAGTGTGTATTGCGGCGCACGGGGTGAATCATCAGTGCGACGGTGGCGATCACGTTGAGCGCAATGGCGGTCCAGATCCATGGCACCAGGGCGTTGTGCTGACCGATGCCGAAGAACAGGTATCTGGCGTTGATGCCATGGTGGGTGGGAGAGTAGAACTTGTAGAAAAGCTCGGACCCAAGCATCACAAGATTGATCTGCGCCGCGACCGTCGTAATCAGTGCAAGCTTGGCGAAAACGTTATCGGAGATTTCGTAGTGTGTCTCCTTCCGTATCCACCAGAGCAGAAGGATGACGAAAGCCGGCCCGGCGGTGAACGCCGACGCAAGGAACCGTGGTCCCAGCAGTGCCGTGTTCCAGAATGGCCGGGCCGGAAGTCCTGCGAGCAGAAAGGCCGTCACGAGATGAATGCTTACCGCCCACATCACCGCGATGTACATGAACGGTATGTACTTTCGCTTGTCGGGCTGTCTTCCCGAGTACCGGCTGTAAAGAATGTAGAATGGAATTGCGAGATTGAGCGCGAGGTACCCGTTCAGGACCAGCACGTCCCACGCGAGCAGCGAGCGCGGCCAGTTGAGAAAGCCGATGCCTGGCATCAGGTGCCAGCCGGCGAGCGGATTCCCGATGTCTACAACGACGAACGCGAGGCACATCACCAGTGCGGCCACGGCGACCGCCTCCGCCATGAGAACCGCGCGTCCAAAATCCACGTCGTGCAGTATGTACGCGGGCAGGACAAGCATCATTGCCGCCGCGGCGAGTCCCACCAGAAAGGTGAAATTGGAGATATACAGGCCCCAGCTCACATGGTCGTTCATGCCCGTTACGCCCAGTCCGTACCTAAGCTGCACGGAATAGGAGTAAGCGCCGACCAGCATGATGATGGTCAGGATTCCCATCCACATGTGATAGCGCCGGCTGCCCGAAGTGGCGGAATCGAGTGCGGTGAGAAAGAAGGGCTTCAGGTGCATTGCGGCCTCAATCGCTGAAATACCAGAAACGCGGCTCCGTCTTCAAATCCTCCTTGAGACGGAAAACGCGTTTGTTCGCCAGCACCCAGCGAATCTCCGAGTTCGGATCGAGCAGGTTCCCGAACACCCGTGCACCCGTAGGACATGCCTCTGCGCACGCAGGCAGCTGGCCCTTCCTCGTGCGGTGAATGCAGAAGTGACATTTCTCCACGACACCCGCCTTGCGGGCACGATTGCCCAGATAGTGCTGGTTCGGATTGATTTCGGCCGCTGGCACCTCGGGAGCGCTCCAGTTGAACCGGCGGGCCCAATAGGGACACGCGGCCATGCAGTAGCGACAGCCGATGCACCAGTCATAATCGACCACCGTTATTCCATCCGGCTCCTGCCAGGTTGCTCCAACCGGACAGACCTTCACGCAGGGCGGGTCTGCGCACTGGAAGCACTGGGTTCCCATGTAGAAGTGACCCTCGGCGGGAACCTCGTGAGTGAATGTCGCATCGGCGTGGTCGAGATCGACGACGCCGTCTTCGATCTCAAAGATGCGGATGTAGTTGGTCGCCGCCTTGCGATCGAGATTGTTCTCGTTGATGCACGCGTCGATGCAGCTGCGGAATCCCTGGCACTTGGAGATGTTGAACGCGTAGCCGAAAATCACTCCGGGCTGCGCCTGCGTTCCCTGAATAGTGACGTCAACGCCGCTCTTGATCTCAGCAAGGCGCTCGAGACGCGCGATGGTTTCCGCGCGCTCCTCTTCCGTCATTGTCCGGTAGTTCCCCTTGATGTATTCCCGCCAGGCAAGAAGCTTGGCCTCCTTCGACTCCTTGCTCATGGGAGCCCTGGGTGTGCAGGCGGCAACGGCCGCAGTTCCGGCGGCTGCTCCACCCAGGAGTATCGCTAGCGCGCGGCGACGGTCTACACGCTTTTGCAGTAAAGTCCGATCGTCTCCGTCCGGCGCGCTGTCCGGCAGTTTGTCGGTAGTCATGGGTTTCTGGTGCGCTCGATTCGAGGAGCGCGGAACGGGATACGGGATTCGAGCGCAGGCTTGTGCGGATCATGGCAATCAGCGCAGCCCATCAGGACGCGGCGGCCCTGCCATCCATCGAGGCGTTTTCCGTGGGCGCCACCAGCCCATGCGTCAGCCTGCGCGAAATGACATTGCGCGCATAACCGGTAGGTGTGATCCAGTGTTGCACGTTCGCCACTCTTGAGGGTGAGCAGCTCGACGTTATCCGACAAATGACATGTGGAGCAGGTGGCGCCGGTCTGCTTCGGATGCACAACCTTTATGTTCTGGTGCGCATCAGGCACGCGCTTGTCATTCAGCACGATCTTCCGCCCCAGGTGGCACGAAGTGCAGGGATACTGACCGAGGTCGGCGGCGCGGGTGCGGAGCGAGGTGCGCAGGGTCGTTCGGCCAAAGCGTCGCGACATCGCCGTGGACGGGTCCGCGGTACGGAGCGCAACCTCGAACTTGTGATCGCCGGGTCCAGTCCAAAGCTCCACAGGCGCGGCCTGCACACCGGCAAGAGCGCCCGGCGTTACTGCCGTATCTCTGACAGCAGCGGAACTACCGGGAACAGCTCGGGCAACATCGGGCAGTTCATGTCCGGGCGACGTGCCCAGCTCCGCGGACTTCTCGTCCGGAGTCAGCTGCTGCTCACGGCAGCCTGAACTTGTCCAGGCGAATCCTGCGCAAGAGAGCATGACAAAGAGCCGCATGGCCATCATAAAGACGCTTTCCTCACGGGGCCGCTGCCAGGCGTGGGGCGAACGAATTCCCCGCTTTCCCTATCGCGGCTCAGATGGCACTGCCTGCAGTTCTGCCTTTCGGGATGTGTCGTGCGTATTTCCGCGACCGCAGATGGCGCAACATGGCATGAGAGGCAGTTCGTGCGGAACTCGAGAGTGTGTGGGATCGGCTGTGGATCCGATCCTGCCTTTATCCCTGCAAGCTGCGGCCACTTGAGCGGAATCCAGTCGACTGTCCTTGCGACCCGGCGCGCGCCACCCTGGGCATGACACTGCCGGCAGCGGGAACTGGGATCCGTTGAGGGCAGTGAGATTGCCATCAGGTCGCCGTCGCCGACATGGCACTGAAGACATGCTCCCATTTCCGGGTGGGGCGTGATCGGAACGTACGCACCAAACCGCTGCGAGAAGCCACCACGCTCGTGGCAGGTGTTGCACCCTCCACTCCGAAACTCTTCTGGCGTGAGACCATGCGGAATGCGCGGCGGCGCGCCGGGAAAGGCGCGCAGTGCACGGTATGTCACAAGTGTGCGGGGATGGGCCGAGCGGTTCCGCCCGGATTCCGGATCGATTGCGAGCGTTGCTGCGCTGGTGCGAAATACATTCGCCTCCGCGGCAATGGGATCCTCCGCCTGGGCCGGTGACGCCGTCGACACACTCTCACGCTGCAACTTCCCCTTCTCGGCCATCTGCCCGAAGGCGACGATCAGTGCGGCTACCGAAATGGCCGCAGCTGCAATCAGGAAAACGCGCGCCGCCAGGCCCGCACCGTTTCCGCTGCCCGGGGTCACGGACGCTTTCCTCTGGTTGCGCGCTCCAGCCGCACCGGACACGCGGCCGTATCCGGCTGCCCGGAAAGCGGACAAAATGCATCGATCATCAGCTTCCGGACCGGGTGACCTTCGTCGAATGACGGCACGAAAAGCTGTCCGCGCTGAGGACGCGAGCGGTAATCAATGCGTGCCTCGATCTCTATCGATCCTCTCGGACTCACGAGGCGGACGACATCGCGGTTCCGAATCCCTAGCCTCGCGGCGTCATCTCGATGCACCTCCACATACGACTTGGGGACTGACTCGTGCAGAATTGGAATACGCTGCGTCATTGCGCCGGCGCCCGTATGCTCCAGCACCGCGCCGACGGTGAGCAGGAGCGGGTACTCACTGCTTCGCGATTCCGCCGGCGCTTCATGGGGACGCAGCCATATCCAGGCGCGGTGATCCGCGTGACCGTAGAAATCGAATGCACCGCGAGTCTGATCGGCCGCGGGGTCGTGCGCCGTGTTGTAACGCCACTTCGTCTCCCTTCCCTTAACGAACGGCCAGATGACACCGGGCCTGGCCCGCAACTCCGCGATTGCAGGGAGCGCGCTCCTGGCGGTGCCGTGGAACCTGCGGTATTCCTCCCAGCTTCTCTCGACGTGCGTGTCGCGGTCCCAGGGAAAGAGCCGCGTAAATCCCATTCGCCTGGCAACCTCGATCATCTGCCACCCATCGCCCATCGCATCACCGGGAGGCGCGACGATCTGATCGAAGTAGTGCGCGCGCCGTTCCACGCTTCCATACACTCCTTCCCGTTCGAGCCACATCGCCGCCGGAAGGACCACATCGGCGACATCCGTTGTGGATGTTGGATAAGCCTCCGACACAACCAGGAACGTGTCGTTCTTGAGCGCCGCACGCCGAAAGCGGTCAAGGTTGGGGAGACTGGTCATCGGATTGGTCGCCTGAATCCAGAGGAGGCGAATCTCACCGCGCTCCAGGGCCCGAAACATGGGAAGCACAGCGCGCGACGAACGCGAGTTGATGGTCGCTGCCGGGACGCCCCAGATGCCCGCGGCTCGCTGCCGGTCTCCGTCACTGCTCACGACACCAGCGGGAAGTGTATGTGTCAGCGACCCCGCATCGTGAAGACTGCATCCACCTGATGGCTGCCCGGTTATGCAAAGTGCGCTGTTGCCAGGGGCTCCGATTTTTCCGACCAGCAGATGGATGTTGTAAAGCAGGTTGTTCATCCATGTGCCGCGCGAGTGCTGGTTGGTCTCGGCTCCCCAAACTGTCATCACCTTGCTCGCGGGGCTTCCATACAGCGATGCAAGCCAGCGTATGTCATCCGCAGCGAGTCCGCACACCTGCTGCGCGCGTTCGGCGGAGTATGCCGACAGGAATTCTTCGTATTCCTTCCAGTCGGCACTCCTGGGGTCATCTGCCACGAGTGCGTCGCTGGTCAGCCCGTGCCCGATGTTCGTCTTGCCGCGCTTGAACGCGACGTGCCGCTCCACGAATTTCCGGTTGACCACCTTTTGTTCGATGATCTCGTGCGCGATGGCATTCGCCAGAAAGAGGGCGGACTGCGGAGCATGCAGGAGAGCCCTGTCGGCAGCGTAACTGCTTCTTGTCGTTCGCGTCCCAACGTCGACTATGCGAACGGCGCGGTCGCGGCGCCGGCGGTCCAACATACGGGAGAAGAGAACCGGATCAGTCTCCGCGAGATTGATATCCCACAAAATGAAAACGTCAGCCTGGTCCACGTCTTCATAACATCCAATCGAACCGTCGAGGCCGAATGTGCTCTCGAGCCCCGACATTGCCGCCGCGCCGTACAGACGGCTGCTCGACTCGATGTTGTTGGTTCCTATTCCGCCCTTGAAAAGCTTGGACGCGATGTATGCGTCTGTGATGCTCCATTGCGCTGAGCCGTAAAGTGCGATGCTATCCTTTCCATGCGCGGCAATGGTTTCGCGAAGGCGCTTCGCTACGACGTCGAGCGCGTCACCGATCCGAGCCTCGGCCAGCGCGCCATTCCGGCGTATCAGAGCGCGAGTGATTCGGTCGCGGCCGTAGAGCGCCTGCACTGAGTGGTACCCCTTCGCGCATGCGAGACCGCTGCTTACAGGCGAATCGGGATCACCTCTGACTGCTCCCGCACGACCATTCTCGACGCCGACGAGCAGCCCGCAGCCAACACCGCAAAGCCGACAGGGGGTTTTCTTCCAGGCAGGCAGCAGCTCCGCATTCCGCACGAAACTCTCACTGGCGCCGAGAGCCGTCCCGGAAACAAATGTGGACCCGGCCGTGGCCGCAGTTACGGCAGCAATGCGTGTCAGGAACGATCTTCGGTCCACAGACCCCATACGCACCTTGAGTGGGAGACTCACGCGGGGCATTCGCGCCGCCCCACTGCCAGACTGCCGAACTGCCGAAGGCCTACCTGCCTAACTCGACAGGCAGATCAATACCACTTCTGCGGGAAACGAAACAGGCGGAGAACGCTGAACTTTTCGGTTGTCTTCCCCTGACTGTCTGTAGGAGAAACACCTGCACTTGTAAGGGGATTCCCCGACTGGCAGGGCATATGGAGGGCCCGCATAATTCAGCAAGTTTCCACGTGGCCTTCTCATCCGAGAAACCAACCATGAGCAACGCAGGATCGACCCGCCGCGTTTTCGGACTGCTCAACGCCTTGTCCGTGATCTTACTCACCGCATGCTCCAGCGATAAGCTCGTATATCGCGACAGAGAACCATTCAATCCTCCGCCGGACGCAGTGTCAGGATTCCTTGGTTACTACGATGCGGCGTCGAAGCAGACCACCTGCGGCAATTGCCACGCTGCTTTCCAGTCAGGCTGGCAGAATACCGCACACGCCCGCGCATACGCGACGCTGACCGCAAGTTCTGCCAAGGCGCCGGCGTGCTACAGCTGTCACACAGTTACCGGGCTGGGCAACGAGGTTGGCGGCACCACCTCGGGCCACGACAAGACCCAGGTCAACACCTACTATGACGTTCAGTGCGAAAGCTGCCATGGACCCGGACTGAAACACATTGAAGGCGTTGGCCAGGGCAACATCACTGTTCGACCGCTTGCGAAAATCAGCATGGCAAGCACAGGAAGCTGCGGGGACTGCCATTCAGGCGCCCACCAGCCATTTGCCGAGGACTGGAAACAATCGGGTCACGCGAAGGTCGAGGCATCACGGGCGTCCAACGTCTCGTCAGGCTGCGCCGGCTGTCACGACGGCCGCAAGGCGCTGGAACGCTGGGGGGAGAATTCAAATTATTTCGAGAAGGCCACGGCAACCGCGTATCAGCCGACTACCTGCGCCGTTTGTCATGACCCGCATGGATCTCCCAACACCAAGCAGCTTCGCTTTTCCATCACCTCGCCCGATCCAGAGCTGAATCTGTGCATGCAGTGCCACATGCGGCGGACTGAACCAACAGTTTCACAGAGCTCCCCTCACGCTCCACAGGGCGCAGTGCTGCTCGGTCTGAACGGATACCGGCCACCGGGCTTCGTGTATGACACAGCGCGCATCTTCGGCTCACACGCTTCGACGAAGAACCCCAGACTGTGCGCGGGATGTCACGTGAACCGGTACACGGTGACCGACAAGATCACAGGCGCGTTTACTTTCCAGTCAACCGGCCACCTGATGCGTCCCATTCCCTGCCTTGACGCAACCGGAAAACCGACGGGCGACAAGTCCTGCGCCTACACAGCGACGGCCAGAACATGGCAAAGCTGCACCGCTTCCGGATGCCATGCGTCCGCCGACGTCGCAGCCAACATATTCAACGACTCGCGCGCACTTATGAAGTCGTTCGTGGATCAGCTCTGGATAGACCGCAATGCAAGCGGCTCGCTCCAGGCCTCGCCCACGGACGGTGGCATGCTGGCCACGGTCAGGGCTTCCCGTCCGGCGGAGTGGAGCACGACAGACAACACCATTACCCCGGCGGAAGGCGCTGAATTCAATGCGCGGCTTTGCGGGGAGTATGGCCAGGCCAACAGCGACAACTCAAAGGGGGTCCACAATCCCTTCTTGTGCAGGGCGCTCTTAATCGCCACAATCAACTACGTGAGGAGCTATTACGGATTGCCGGCCGCGAGTGTATCGGAGCAGGCACGCCTGGACAGCTTGAATTCCAGAGCGTCTTACTCCGGAATGCACGTCTCGCGAACACCGTCCGGTATGTGATTCGATCAAGCCCCCGGTGTTGATCGACCTTCCCTTCAGCGCCGCCGCCAGGAGTTTCATTACGGCGGCGGCGTTGCAGCATTCGGAGGTGCCGGCGACCGACTCGGTCGTCGTTGATTCCCCGCTCCCCGGCGGCATCGCACAAGTCGTTCGCTTTCTCCTGAACACAGTTCCGCCCTGGCTTCAGGTTGGAGGGCTGATCGTTGCAGCGGTCGTTGCTGTCGCGATCACATGGTTCATCATCACCAGACGCAGCCTGATTCGAACGTGGTTCATCGCCCGCAGCCGTCGAATTCAGCTAACGCTAATGGCAGCAGCACTGCTGCTTGTCGTCGGCGTCGTGAGCACGGGGGCGGCGACCTGGAACTACACGCAACACTCGAACGACTTCTGTGTTGGCTGCCATATCATGAACCCTGCCTTCCAGAAGTTCAGCACGGACAAGAACAAGCATGCCGATCTATCCTGTCACGACTGTCACACCCAGTCGCTTGGAGCCAGCGCCCGCCAGCTTTTCGTATGGATCTCGGAGCGGCCACAGGATATCGGCGAGCATGCCAAGGTTAGTAACACCGTCTGCGAAAAATGCCATGTGACGGCCGATACGGCGAAGTGGCAGCGGGTGGCCGCCACTGCGGGGCACCGCGTACATCTTGAATCCGACTCGGCCTCCCTGAAGAACCTGCAATGCGTCACCTGCCATGGAGTGGATCTCCACCGCTTTCAGCCTGCTGACAAGACCTGCGGACAGAGTGGTTGCCACGATGTGAAGGACACCAGGATCACTCTTGGCAAGATGGCGGGCCAGACCGTCAGGCACTGCACAAGCTGCCACGAATTCACAGCGGACGTTCCTGCTCTCGCCACCACGGATTCAGCGCGTACGACACTGATTCCAGGCAAGCCGCAATGTCTTGGCTGCCATGAAATGCAGAAGCTTCTTGCAGACTTCGACGAGAAAAGAGACCCGCACAACGGCACCTGCGGGATGTGCCACAATCCGCACGTGCAGAAGACGCCAAAGGCCGCAGCCGAAAGCTGCGCAACATCGGGGTGTCATTCCGAGTGGCGCAAGGAGCCGTTCCACGCCGGCGCAAATCACAGGCAGGTCGCGCAGCAATGTCTTACCTGTCATCAGCCCCACAGCGCGAAAGTGGATGCGAGCGGATGCGAGAGCTGCCACCGAAGAGTGCGTGAGGGGAGCAGCTTGCGGCCTCCCCTGCCCTTCGACACTGCGGCGGCTCTGCGAAGATCCGAACTGCCGCCGCCTGAAGGCTCCTTCCCATCAGGCGCATTCCTTCACCTGAAGGCCGCACAATTCAGCGCCACAACCGTGCGGCCGGAAGTTGAGTTCGTGCGCTCCGGCATTCCACCGGCTGCAGACAGCTTTCCGCATTCAAGGCACACCCGCATTGCCTGCATGGAATGTCACGAGACGGGCGACGGGCATGGACGCCTCACCTTCGAACGCCCCCGCGGCTGCGCGATCTGCCACCATCAGGCAGCCTCGCAGGCGCAGTGTTCTTCCTGCCACCGCGCGCAGCAATACACAGCGCCGAAGCAGGTGACTGTTACGGTCACAGTCGCCGGTCATCAGCCTAACCCGCGGTCCGTCGACTTTCTCCACTCCACACATTCCGGGCGAGCGTGCACCGAGTGTCACACCACTCCGGTTACGCTGGAGCCTGGTCCGGGAAAGGCACAGTGCAGAGACTGCCACGACAGTCACCATGACGTGGATCGCACCTGCGCCACATGCCACAAGATCGCGCAGCCCAAAGCAGCTCACAAAACAGTCGACATCGCCCACCAGCGGTGTGATGCGTGCCACAAGCCGGCCACTGTAGCGATGCTTACGCCCACTCGTACTCTGTGCAGCACCTGTCACACAGAAAAAGCGAAGGACCATTATGATGGTCGCGAATGCAGCACCTGCCACATGCTCGCGAAGCCCGAGGTATACCGCGCGCGCATAGTAACGCCGCCGGCCTGATGTTTCGGCGGCGCTTCCTGATCGTTCCTGCGCTGCTCGCGATGAATGTGAATTCAGCCGCTGCGCAGGACTATCGGATTCGCATCGACGCGCGTGCGCAGGCAATCTCCTTCCGCGGTCTCAACGCCGACAGCATACCTGTGGGCGACACAATCACCTCCCTCGACGGAACGGTGCGAGCCCCCGAAGGCCAGGCAATAAGGTGCACTGGCGGAGGATACTGCTACTTCTTCCGCCCTGGCCCGGTGTTGCGCGGAGTTCCAGTGGCACTTTCGGCCAGCGTGGCAATGTGGGGACTCGGCGTCGAGGGACTTTCCCTGCGCACGACGGGCCGCTACGTGCGGGATCTCGGGAAAGAAGAGGTATGGCCTGGAACAGAGCCGGCGCTCCAGCTTGTCGAAGGCTACCTGGCATATGAGCGGTGGGGGCTCTCAGCACGTGGAGGACGGCAGCTGCTGTCATCGCGGCTCGAGCACATTGGATTCGACGGCGGCTGGCTTCGCGGGCGGTGGGAAAGATTTTCTCTGGAATTCACCGGATACGGCGGATGGGGACTTGGACAGGCCGCGGTGGTACCGTCGTCGAGCCCCGCGCTCAACCCTCTGAATGAATGGAGACCACGCGAGCGGCAGCTGGTCGCCGGAGCCGAAGCCGCTTGGCTCCATCGCGACATCGACGTACGCGCCGAATACCGGCGTGAAATCGACAGACAGGACAACAACTTCATCTCGGAACGCGCCGCGCTTTCATTCGGAGGGACCTTCGCGGGAATTCGGGGCGCCGGAGGGTTCGACTACAACATCGCGGAAGGCCATTGGGGAAGCGCAGACCTCAAGCTCACTTACCTCCGCCCCAGATACACAGTTGCCGGAGGCGTGCGCCGATATCGCCCGTATTTCAGTCTCTGGACGCTTTGGGGCGCTTTCAGTCCCGTTCCGTACAACGCTGCGAATCTTTTCGCGCAGGTACGTCCATGGAGCTGGCTGCAGCTGCGCACGCGAAGTGAGTGGTATCGCTATGCGGACGCGGGGATCTCCACGGGACTTGTGCCGCAGCTCCGGGATCGCGGATGGCGCGCAAGTGCGGCAGCAAGTGCAACCATGGGACGCAGTCTAACAATCGATGCCGGCTTGGGACGTGAGCGCGGACCTGGCGCTTCCGCAGGCTCGGCCGACGCAGCGCTGACATTCGCCCCCCGTGAGGAATACTCGGTCACGCTCTACGGAGGCACTCTCGAACGACCGCTAGAGCTGCGCTACTATGACGCGGAAAGTCGATGGATAGGTGGACGCGGAGAGTGGCAGATGCGCAGCGACCTGCGCCTGTGGACTGACCTTGCACGAATCAGGGACAAACGCAGGAGGCCGGACGCGGACGGGGCGTCGCTTGCGCAATTTCGAATGCGTGGTGGAATCAGCGTGGCACTCGGTTCCGGCGCGGATCGTACGCAGCTTCCACCCGCCCGGCGAACACCCAGGTGAAGCTGACGGGAAAGCTGGCACCCGCACTGGTGGCCGGCGTGCTGATCGCAGGAGCAGTCCTGGCATCGCCATACGCAGCGCGTACATCCGATGAACGGTTCCCGCATGAAAAACACGCCAGGCTATTCCCGCTGTGCACCTCGTGTCACGCCGGCGTACTCGAAGCGGGTCAACCCATTTGGCCGGACGCCACCGCATGTCAGGCTTGCCACAACGGTACCGTGAAACCTGCACTGGCAATCGAGCAGAGGACGACAGCCGGCAGGAGCAATTTGCGTTTCACGCACATTGACCATCAGCGCGCCGCAACAAGGAAGAATCCAGCGGACAGCGCGATGATGCGCAACTGTGTCGGATGTCATACCCGATCGGGAGAGCAGCGAATGGCGGTTCGGCACGCGGTCGTGAGACGGTGCCTCGACTGTCATGGCTTGCAGGGATCGCATGTGGACCTTCCCCGTCAGGAATGCGCAACCTGCCATTTCCGGCTGACTGATGCGCGCACGCTTACGCGGGCCGATATCGCCCGCTTTCCCCGCCCCAAGTCTCACGATGCACCCGGCTTTCAGCTCGGCGGCCATGGAAAGGAAGCGCGCATTGCGGGTGGATCAGGACCTGCGGCGATTGCGGCAAGCTGCGCGACATGTCACGCGCGCAATCTCTGCCTCGGATGCCATGTCAACGCCGCTGAATCTCCCGTGATCCGTGCGCTTGCAGTTGATGATCGCGCGCCGATGTTTGCAGGCAATCAACCGGTGCCCCCGAGTCATTCAGAACCGGGATTCCTGCGCGCCCACGGGCGGTTGGCGGAGCGCTCGACTGCGACATGCTCTACCTGCCACACCCAGGAAAGCTGCATGACATGTCATGCCGGCGGACCACCGCGCGCCATCGCGGTGCTTCCGGCGGCGGGTCCTGGACGGGCAGCCGGTGCACGGCTCCAGCGCAAACCACCGCCAAGTCACACTGCGGAATTCAGGGAGGGCCACGGCCCCGAGGCTAACAGGCGACCCAGGACGTGCGAGGCCTGTCACACCCGCCCCACCTGCATGCAGTGTCACAGAACCGAACTGGCAACGGAGTCGCACTACCATCCGCGCAATTTCGTGACCCGCCATCCCAGCTCTGCATACTCGCGTGAAGCCAACTGCAGCGACTGCCACAATCCCGCGCAGTTCTGTCAGAGCTGTCACCAGCAGTCCGGCCTGGTGGCGACCGCCCGGCTCGGCCGCATGGGCTATCATGACGCATTCCGCGGCTTCAGCCTGGGGCATGGGCAGGCGGCAAGACAAAGCCTCGAGTCTTGCGCCTCATGTCATGCCGAACGGGATTGCACGGCATGTCACTCTGCCACCGGCGGCGGATTCCGGTTCAGCCCGCATGGTCCCGGCTTCAACGCCGAACGTACGCGATCCAAGAATCCATCAGTGTGCGTGGCATGTCACGGCACTGCAATACCAGACCGCCGACAGTGAAAACATTGTTACGAGACGCGAGAACAACAAAGGAGAGGTTCAGGATGAAAGGAATGCATTTGCTGGTTCTGTCTGCCTGTTTTGCCGCACTATCGGCGCTCGCCTGCGACAGCGGCAAGGAAGAGCCGAAGATTCCCCTAGCTCAGCCCCCGGAGGGAAGCGCGGGAGAAGCAGCGGGTTCCGGAAGTCTTGTCGGCGAGGCAAAGGCCGCGCTCGACAGCGGCAATATCCTGTTCCGCGCGCGCGCGTACGACGGTGCCCTCGAGCGGTATCGACGGTCCTCGCAGCTGGCGCCCAGCGAGCTTGCGCCCCTCCTGGGGATTCTCATGGTAGCGGACGTGACGAAGGATGCCGACCTGAGGAAGAAGACCATGCCGCTCGTCCGCGCATTGAATCCAGCAGCGGAGGACACAGCCGCGGCTGTATCGCACGGCGAGTTGTTCAGGTCACACCCGCCGATCGGGCGCGAGACGCCACCGGTGCGCAGCCAGCAGTAGCGATCCAGCTTCTCGAAACAGTTCTCACAGAAGAAAAAAAGCCCGTCGAAAATCGACGGGCTTTCTTTCAACACTGTAGCGGGAAACTAGTCGACTTCGACGTAGGTGTCCGGGATGGTTACCGGGCCAACTGCGAGGTAGTCGTCGGATTCCATCGGGATGATCTTCGAAGGAGTTTCCGGACGCGGCGGCTGGTCTTCCGGAATGTTGGTCACGGCCAGAACGATGCGGCGGTGAATTGGATCCACCTCCATCACGCGCAGGTCGAGCTTCATTCCTTCGTACACGATGTCTGCCGGGCTGTTTACCGGGTTGCCGAAGTTCAGCTGGCTGACCGGAATGAAGCCTTCGATATCGTTTCCGATATCAACCACGACACCCTTGTCCATCAGTCGAACCACAACGCCGGGCAGTTCCATTCCAACCGGATAGTTCTCGCCGATCTTGAGCCACGGATCGTCACTGGCCTGCTTGAGGCCGAGCGAGATGCGCTTGTTGTCCGAATCGACATTGAGGATGACGACATCGACTGCGTCGCCCTTCTTGACCACTTCCGACGGATGCTGAACACGCTTGGTCCAGGACATGTCGGAGATGTGAATCAGTCCATCGATGCCGGGATCGATCTCGACGAACGCGCCGAAGCTGGTGAGGTTGCGAACCTTTCCATTGATGCGTGTGCCCACCGGGTACTTGAGCGGCAACGACATCCATGGATCCTGCTCCGTCTGCTTCATGCCGAGTGAGATCTTCTCTTCGCTCGGATCGACCTTGAGCACTACTGCTTCGATCGTCTCGCCGATGGAAACCAGCTTCGACGGGTGGCGCACGTTGCGAGTCCAGCTCATCTCGCTGATGTGCACCAGTCCTTCGATACCCGGCTCCAGCTCGATGAACGCGCCGTAGTTGGTGATCGATACAACCTTGCCGGACACGCGTGTGCCGACCGGATACTTCTCCGCGACGTCCTTCCACGGATAGCTCTGGAGCTGCTTGAGTCCGAGCGAAATGCGCTCGCGCTCCCAGTCGATGTCGAGAATCTTGACCTGCAGCGTCTGTCCGATGTGAACCATCTCGGACGGGTGCTGGATGCGGCCATACGACATGTCGGTGATGTGCAGCAGTCCGTCAACTCCGCCGAGGTCGATGAATGCACCGAAGTCGGTGATGTTCTTGACCACGCCGTCACGTACCTGATCCTTCTGGAGTTCCTTCATCAGCTTGTCACGCTTGCCTGCGCGCTCTGCCTCGAGGATCACTCGACGCGAGACGACGATGTTCCGGCGGCGCTTGTTCAGCTTGATGATCTTGAACTCGAACTGCTGTCCGAGCAGCTCGTCAACATTGGGCACACGGCGCAGAGCGATCTGCGAGCCGGGAAGGAATGCGTCAACGCCCATGAGGTCGACGACGACTCCGCCCTTGATCTTCTTGACGAGTGTTCCGGTTACCGGCTGGTCGCTTTCATAGGCAACGCGAATGCGTTCCCACACGCGCATGAAGTCGGCTTTCTTCTTGGAAAGAACAACGGATCCTTCCATGTCTTCCAGGTGCTCGAGCAGAACTTCTACTTCGTCACCGGGCTTGAGGTCGGGAAGATCCTTGAATTCTTCGAGGGGGATCGTGCCTTCGGATTTGAA
>JAKFCC010000089.1:0-2656 GCA_036676795.1 Gemmatimonadota bacterium | reverse complement strand
GACTCATTTGTCACGGTGCAGCGAAGCACCACTTCTTCGTGCAATTCGTCAATCGCGAGCGAAGCACCCGCGGTCGATGCGCCGAACAGGTTGCCCTGCAGCAGTTGTGTATAGAGTGCCTCGCGCCCCTCCGAAGGCAGCGGGGCAAGCACGCTGTAAAGATGCATCGCGCGGCCTGCCGTGTCGCGCTCGAAGTTGAGCGCGGGCGCACCGTCGATGGCGATGCGCGCGCAGCCGTTCGCGTCAAAGCGCAGGTCAGGCGGCAGGCCCAGGTCCAGGGCCAGGGATTGGAGCAGTTGGTCGAGATCCATCAGGTGCTTTCGGTTGCGGTGGTGTGTTGCATGGCGGTCGTTCCGCAGACGATTCAGATAGTGAGTAACGCCTGGAGCGATTCCGTTCATCGCCGCGCCGCCTGCACACGACCCGAGCGAACGTACGGCTTCATGGCCGTCCGTCGAGCGCTGTCACCCAGCCTGCGTATGGGGGGCGCTTCTCTGGCCTATCGACATGACCATCTTCGCTGCCGCTCCGGGAGCAGCCTGAGCAAGGCGGGCGAACGTCTGAAGGTCGGAGTAGCTTTTCCCATCGAAGTCCTCGCGGATGCCCTTGAGCGCATCGAGCAGTTCTTTGGCATCCGCCCGGAGCTGGGTATCGACGCCCGATCTGTCTGCCAGCTTTCCCAGCTCCAGTATCGCGTCATCAATCGCTTTGACCTTGGCATCTTGCACTGTGATAAGTTCGGTTGCGAACTTACGCACATACGTGCTCCTCGCCTTGTCGTCCGGACATTTTTTTGGATCCAATAAATCCTTGTAGGCGGTTTGAAACATCAACGCCGGTCGGGTTGTCAACTGCGTGGGCGCTCCCAGTCCTCCCACAAGCTCCACCGCTTTGAAGGCTGGCAGCAGATAGTGCCCCGGAGGAGGCGTCCGGAACAACGCGGAGGATTGCTTGGTCTCATAGAACTTGTAATAGGCGACCATATGCGTGGGGATGGACTTCTCATCTTTTCTACAATTTTCCATCGCCGCAGCATGGGACGAAGCTAACCACGCTTGTTTTTCGGCCGAATTTTTCGGGTCGTTCATCCCCACTGCAGCTTGGTGGGCCATCGATATATCGGTCCAAGCGCATAAAATACTTCCGACCTCCAGCCCCGGCCGCAGGCGCTGGTTTGCGAAGGTTGCTTGCATCTCTTCGAAGTCCCCGTCCCCTAGCCGATCGACAATATGAGGGGCGGAGGCGGAGGCGGCTTTTGGTGGGTTATTCAGCCAGTATTGTGCTGCTCCTGTGATGACCGATAGCGATTTCGCGTGTCCCGGCACCGCGCCGGGCCCGCTGGGGTGTTGAGAGCTGATCCGTACAAGGGTCACCTTGGGCAGATCCATCAATACCTGCTTCACTTGGAATTCGTCTATAACCTTCTGCTCGAACAGGACGGCAAGCGCATCCACGACCGCGCGGTGGGGCGCTTCTTCGCCTCCGCCTTTCAGTTCGGGCGAGTTGTCGATCATGTCGGCCGCCATTCTCCTCAAATTTCCGTAGTAGGCATTTTTCTCTAGGCGGAGTCCGTCCTTCCCGTCCTGCGGCCCGTCCAGATCGGCTTTCACAAATTCCACGAGCCTATTCACAACCTTGGCGGTCGCGAGCTCAGCTCGGACCTTCGGGTCGAAGCGCGCGCCGCCGGGCATGGCGATCAGCACACGCTTGGCCATCGAACCGGGGCTCTGCAAGAACCAGCGCTTTGTCGCCGCCACGCGCCCTGCCCCAACCTGCTTGGGGCGGTCGCCGCCCACGCTGCCGCCCGGGGGAGAGTTGGAGGTTCGTTCGGAACTTGTCCAGTAGTTCTTGGGGGTGGGGTTTGAATAGACGGTGGGCATGATCTTCTTTCCTTCAGTCAAGCGTTCGCCGCGGCAGGCAAGCGCCCACAATATTTGCTCTCTCCCCGAAGTCAATTCTTATTGGTGGCCTGTCAGCGGGTAACAACGCTTGCGCGTGCCTCGGACATCCACTGAGTAACAGGAAGGCGGGATTAGTTTCCATGTCAAGGAAAGGCGCGGTCGCTATCGCGACAGCTCAGACCGCCGTTCGGCAGGCGCGGCACTGGCCGGGGTCCAATGTCGGGACACTGAAGCCTCAGCCTAATTGCGCAACGGCGAAATTTCGCAATAACGGATCGATCTCCTCCCGCGGTAGGCCCGATTCATCCAGCAGCGCCAGCAGCGCCAGCAGCAGCGGCCCCCACTGTGCGTCTTCGCGGTGAGCGGTGGCCGCCAAAGCCGATAGCACGTCGCGCGGGCTCACACCAAGGTACTGCAGCAGAATCTGGGACAACAGAGCATCGCACGACGCGCTCAAGATGCCGCACATCATGGCCGCCGCCGCGCCCGGATTGTCATTGGCAAGCGCGGTTTGCGCGGCCGTCGTTGCCGGGTTGCCGTGCATTGACGCACAGAGCATCGTTTTGAAAGCGACCGAGAGGTTGCCCGACGCCGCGATTTCATGCACGTAGCCGAAAATGGTTCGATGCTGATGCACGCGCAGGTCGCGATGCACCCCCTGGAGTTGCCGCGCCGTGGCGATCGAGTGCAACAGCGGTACGTCGAATTCCAATCGCGTCGAGACTGGCCACAACAAAAGCTTCAGCTGCAGCAGC
>JAKFCC010000088.1:0-5288 GCA_036676795.1 Gemmatimonadota bacterium | reverse complement strand
CGAATCCCAGCGGACCAATGATGCGTGGGAACTGCAGCAACTGGAACAGCGGGTGACGGAACTGAAGGCAACGCTTGTCGGATTGGAAGGTAGCAGCCAGCGGCTGAAGTCTTTCGATGCCTTGGCCGGCGGCAAGCTGCGCTGCCCGCGCTGCTGGGTGCTGAAGGGCAGCATCGTCGACCTCATTCCGAATCGTGACGATGACCCCGGCATGGTGCGGTGCAACCGCAACGGATGCGGCTTCAAGCTGCAGGCGCCCTGAGCGAACAACTCACACGTCCGTGAGCGATTCATGCACGGTTCGCAGTGTCCCGGGCGCGTGAGCTCTAACAGGTCGGTCGACTACGACACGTTGCGGCAAGGGGCCGCACGGGACCGTCGGAAATCGTGCACTGCCTGGCCCCTCGCCGCAACGTGCCGGTCACCTCTACGTTAGACGTCCAATGCCAACGAAGCCCATCGAACGACTGATGTTCGCCCAAGGTGGTGACTGCTTCTTCTGCCGGAAGCCATTGCCGCGGGCCGAAGCCAGTGTGGAGCACTTGGTTGCGGTGGCAAATGGGGGGAAGGACTACGACGAGAACTGCGTCGCCTGCTGTAAGGCGCTGAACCGCCTGTTCGGGCACATGTCGCTGAAGGAGAAGCTCAATATCGTCCTGAACCAGCGCGGAGACTTTCGGTGCCCTGCTGGAACAGAAGCCGTGCAACCGCTTCAGCCAATTCAGAAGAACATTGAGAAGGCGCCGCAGTCGAACGAGGACAGGGTCGCTCTGGTCTTGGCCGACCTTCATAAGCGGGGCAACGCGAAACCAGGTACCGTGGACAAGCTGCTGAATACCATCCGAAGCAGGCTCACCCAGCTTGGTGATGCTGGCGATCATGCGGATTCCATTCTTGAGGAGCTCTCTGCACGCGCGTTCGTTACGATCTCTGAGAAGAAGGTGACCTACACACTGCCGCCGAGGGCTGTCTAACTTGGCAGTCGACACGAACGCCCAAAGACGTCCGCTCCCTGCGGTCGCACCTGTTGGTCGCAGGTCACTTCTACGTTAGACATCAGAGAAGCAGCGCAATGCCTGGTGAAGAACATGACCAACAGCAAGTTCACCGTTAAGTCTGCCGCAGAGTCGATTGCCGGAATGGGGGTCGGAGCCTACGCTGGCTTTAACTTACTCGTGCCCGGAATTGGGGCAGCGGGAATCTGGTATCTGGGGCGATTCATCAAGCCCAAAGAACCTGTGTTCTTGTCCGCCATTGCACTTCTCGCGGGCCACTGGATGTGGCTCCTAGTCGGAACTGCAATGCTCGGGGTATGGCAGGACAACTGGCTCGACATCGCAGCCATGCTTGCACTGGGCGCATGGCTTTGGCTAAGACCGGGATTGAGTGCAGTCGTCTCGCTCACGATACTTGAGGCTGTCGCAGTTCTTCTCAACGGCGCTCTCATCGCTGATCAAGCCCCGGGTTCGGTGATGCACAAGGCGCTGTTTCTGCACATCGTGCTCAGATGCATTACGGTGTTTCTGGCGTGGCGGGGGTACCGAACATGGAGAAGTGCCAGTGATTTCTATCAAGTCGTTCGACACGTACACGCAGCGGCATTGCGCCGCGAAGCGTGCTGGAAAGCGTACGCCTCGCGGCGCAATGCCGCTGCGTGCCGGTCAACTCCGACGTTAGAGCTCATCTCGGCAAGCGCGTGGCAAAAGCAATTTCCAACCGCTCCCGCTTCCAGCGGATGGGCTTTAAGTTCGTCTTCGGGTACTTGCCCTGTACAGCCTTAGCCGTCTTCGCAGTTGTGTGGGCTATCAGCGCCTCCCGGAGTTGGGCTGCGCTGCTGGCCGGCGGTGTGCTGATAGCTATTTGGTCGGTCCAAATTGCATTGACAAATCTCGCAATTCTGTTCGTGAGATTCCAAGCATGGTTCTTTGCGAAAGCCCTCGGCGTGACAATCATGAGTACGTTGGCAATGCCGATTGCCGCCTTCGCTCACGAGGAAGCCAAATGGCTCCTGATTGGCCGCCCAGACGTTTCCGCTCACGTGGAAAAGATGAGCGCCTCGCAGTGCAAACTTGTAGCGGTAGAGACGATGACCCGAAGCACACTGCTTACCTATTCGTACGCAGTGAAGGCAGGCATACGATGCTCGGACGAAGCGCAGGATCGTATGTGCAAGTGGTTTTTCTGGTATCCCACGAATGGCCCCAACTGGGCCGTGAGTCCTTCAACCAGCACGAACCCTTCACAATCACTATCTTGGGCATGCTCTGGCAAATGAGCTCTAACAAGTCGTTCGACGCGGAAACGCACCGGCAAGGCGCCGCAAGCCGTGCGCGAGAGCATACGTCTTGCGTCGCCTTGCCGGTGCGCGCCGGTCAACTCCGACGTTAGACCGCATGTCAGTCGCTGCTTTGGGACGCGAGTTTGCTTCCGATCTACATCGCAGGCTCCTAAAGCCTGCAGGATTCCGTAAGAACGGGGCTACCTTCTTTCGACATCGCCAAAGCTACATTGAGATGTACAACATTCAGGGAAGCTCGTGGAACTCTGGCGTTGAGCCTTGGCTGTTCTACCTCAACGTAGGGGTGCAGCTCGAGGGCGTACCGATTCCAGGCGGATCAACCGCGATGCTCGCTACGCACGCTGACGGCCGCAACAACTCGATACTGCCCGACACGCCATCCTCTTTTGATCTGTACGCACCGTCGATGCCGGCGCTATCACAGCAGATCTTCGAGATCATCGAGCGCTGCAGCGAGACATTGCCGACTCTACTCGGACCAGTGCTCAGTCGGGCGCAGGCAGGCTATCGGAGTCCGCTCCCCGTACCATCCACGTGGGAACACCATGCTGCGGTCTAACAGGTCGTTCGACACGGACGCCCAGCGGCGGTCCTTCGCTCCGCTCCGGTCCTTTCCGCCGGTCGCCGGTCACTCCGACGTTAGGCCGCATGGAAGTTACTGTCTCGATCAGCGATCGCGTGGAAGAAGCCGAAGTCGTTGCACTCTACGCAGCCAACGGCTGGTCGGCGGCGGCAAAGCCGTTGGAGCTACTGGCAGCTCTGCGGAATTCGCATACTCTCGCGACCGCCAGGCGTGACGGTGCACTCGTCGGTCTAGGGAACGCAATTTCCGACGGACACCTCGTGGTGTACTTCCCGCATCTTCTGGTTCATCCTGACTGCCAGCGCCAAGGCATCGGTCGGGGGCTGATGGAGGTACTCTTGGCGCAATATCGAGGCTTTCACCAACTCATGTTGGTTGCCGACGGAGGTGCAGTGGATTTCTATCACCGCATGGGCTTCGAACGTGCTGGCAAGACTACGCCGATGTGGATCTACGAGGGAGACGACCATTGAGCGCGTGCAGGTCTAACAGGTCGTTCGACGCGGACACGCAGCGGCATTGCGCCGCGAGGCGTGCTGGTGAGCGTACGCCTCGCGGCGCAATGCCGCTGCGTGCCGGTCAACTCCGACGTTAGACCGCATGAAGACGCTTCTAGCTGTTCTTGGGACCGCCGTGCTTGCTGGCTGTGCTGCGACTGTCCTGCCCAATAGCGACGAAACCGCCGAGGAAGCCCGGGCAATTCAACAATTGCGCAAGGAAGGCGCAGATCTGAGCAAGCCGCTCTCCACTCGGTACTACCTCTATTTCCCTGACGAGCGAAGGGCTCGGGCCGCGGAGGCGGAGGTCGCCACGACAGCGTACCTGGTCGAGCGCGTCACACGGGCTGCGCGCCGCCCTCAATGGCTCCTTCTTGTGAGCAAGCCTACACTCATGTCCGTGAGCGAGCTCACCGCCGTTTCTCGCGAATTGACGGTTCTGGCGCGTAAGCATGGCGGTGCGTACGATGGGTGGGACACGGAGTTCAGGAAGTGACGCTGCGGTCTAACTGGTCGTTCGACACGGACACCCAGCGGCGGGCCTTCACTTCGCTTCGGCCCTCCCCGCCGGTCGCCGGTCAACTCCAACGTTAGATGCTCGCGCCATGACCAGGATTCCATGCCCCTGCTGCGGATTCCTCACCCTTGAAGGCGAGTACGGCTCCTATGTGCTTTGCGACATCTGTGACTGGGAGGACGACGGGGCGCAGTTGGCAAATCCCACCTCCGGAGGTGGTGCGAATGGGAAGTCCTTGGTAGAAGCGCAATCTCTTGCTATAGCTGCGCACCCCCTGGGCATTGAACTCGCAAAAGGATTTCGCCGAGGTAGGCACTGGCGCCCACTAGCTCCAATGGAGATCGAGCGAGCCAATAGTCGGCGGGCAGAAAGTCATTGGCACTCTAAGGCGGTGCTTGCAGAATCTGAAGCGTACTGGTGGCGGCACAATGAATAGCGCATCTAACAGGTCGTTCGACGCGGACACGCAACGGCATTGCGCCGCGAAGCGTGCTGGTGAGCGTACGCCTCGCGGCGCAATGCCGGTGCGTGCCGGTCAACTCCGACGTTAAGTCTCACCGAACAGCCGCCTTGACGTGCTAGTTGTTGTAGCTACAATAACTCATGCGCGTGACCTACGATCCCGAGAAGCGCGAACGCACTCTCCGGGAGCACGGCTTGAATTTCGAGGAATCGTGTTCGCCGCGTGACGCTTGAGGTTGAGGACACACGGAAGGACTATGGTGAAGATCGGATCATCTGCTTTGGCCTGCTCGCAGGCCGGATAGTGGTGGTCGGCTACACACCGCGTGGCGCGGATCTCACGTCTTTAGCATGAGGAAAGCGAATGCCCGCAAGCAAGCCCGCATCGCGCCACTCCTTGAAGTCTGATCTGGCGCGCGTGGATGCGCACCGAATCAAGAAAGGCGAGTACGAGGAGCTCCCCGAACTCACCGACGATATGTTGGCGCGCGCGAAGATCAGCAAGGGAGGGCGACCTCCATCGGAGAACCCGCGTAAGCAACTGACCCTCCGGCTGCCTGCTGATGTAATTGAGCGTTGGAAGGCAACCGGCCCTGGTTGGCAGACCCGCATGGCCGATCGGCTGAGCAAAGTGCGGTGAGACTTAACAGGTCGTTCGACACGGACACGCAGCGGTCAACTCCAACGTTAGGTCTCTACCAATGGACACCATTCGCACCCCAACTGCATCCGAAAGGTCCGCTTGCGCGCTCACGTGTGCTGCTGGGCTTGCCCTCGTCTGCTCGGTCGCGCCACTGACCATGTGGGTGACGGGCGCAGGCATATCTACTCACACGTGGTATCGCTTTGCCGTCGTAACTGGCGTGCTTTCGGCTGGGGCGGCCTTCGCGGGCTTTGTCATCGGCCCGAGCAGGGTGAAGGCGCTGCTAA
>JAKFCC010000087.1:0-2711 GCA_036676795.1 Gemmatimonadota bacterium | reverse complement strand
GATGGCGGAGCCTGAAGTGGAAGCGGGGCGGTTGCTGCGAGTCTGTCCCGAGTACAAACTCACCTCCAGCGGCGGTGAGAGCCCGCAGATGCACGCGGTGTACCCGGCCGGGAATCTGCCGCTGCGGGTGAAGTCATTGCTGGCGGTGATCCGTGGCTTTGGCGACAGCCTTGGTGAAAAGCATGCGGTGATGCTTTAGGGGCTGGACTGCAAGGGACCTCGAACTGAATGGCCATTTGAATCTGGCGTATCGCTGGTTCTGCCGCTTGAGCCTTGAAGATGAAGTCCCTAATCACTCAACCTTCTCCAAGAATCGACACGGTCGTTTTCGGGACAGCGATTTGTTTCGCTGGTTGTTCAATGAAGTGCTGCTGATCGATACCGAGCACGGCGTCATCGTGGATGTGGAGCCCACACCGGCTCATCGAACCGCCGAGGTCGAGAGCACCAAGACCATGATCGACCGCGTCGAAGCGCAGTTCGACATCAAGCCGGAACGCCTGATTGGCGACACCGCTTACGGAACCGCGCCGATGCTGGCCTGGATGGTGGAGGAGAAAGACATCGAGCCGCATGTGCCAGTGTGGGACAAAACCGAGCGCAAGAACGACAGCTTTTCGAGCAAGGACTTCCACTGGAATGAGGAGGCTGAGCAATACCGCTGCCCCGCCGGTAATGCATTGCGCAGCGAATGGCGAGCCTTCAAGAATGAGCGTTCGCACGTCACCAAAGCCAACACCATCATCTTCCGCTCCCGGCAAACCGACTGCGCGAACTGCCCGATGAAAGCCCGGTGCTGCCCGAACACCATGTTTCGCAAGATCGCTCGCAGCGTCCATGAAGCCGCGCGGGATGTGGCTCGGCGCATTGCAGCGACACCGGAGTACGTGCGCTCCCGTCACGAACGCAAGAAGGTCGAAATGTTGTTTGCCCGCCTCAAGCGCATCTTGAAATTGGATCGCTTGCGACTACGTGGCATGAGTGGCGCCAGCGATGAGTTCACACGCTGGCCGCCGCGGTGCAGAACCTGCGCCGGCTGGCCAAACTTTTACCGCAAGGGCCACCGGTCACGGGATAGGTGCGCCGGCACCAAGCAAAAAACCTCAAACTAACCCAATAATCGAGCAGCAAAGGTCAACGAAGGGCCGAAAAACCACTCAATGTGGTGAGTAGGTTCTCTGGTGGTAGCCGTGCCTGAGTTCAGGCGAGCTGAAAATCCGACTTTTTCAACAGAATCGGTCGATTGCAGCCCTTCGCAACAGGCAGCAACCGGCCAGAACTGGACACCTTGGATGCCCCCGAACTTTACATCCCCCGTGGAAGAGATCGCATCGGCCAACCCAAAACGTACCTTGAGCAAACGCGGCTAGGCGCGTTCATGCCGCTATAGTCGACTCTATTGCCGACCGTACTTCCAGGAGCCTTTTCCCAGTGTCTGACATGCCGACCAACTTCGCTTACACAAAACGCTTCAACACCGTACTCGCCTACATTGATGCCAATCTCGAAGGTGACCTGTCGGTGAAGACGTTGAGCCATGTGGCGAACTTTTCGGTGTTTCACTTCCATCGACAATTCAGCGCGTTCGCAGGAGTGCCTGTCTCACGTTATGTGCAACTGATGCGGCTACGACGCGCGGCACATCGCCTGGCCGCCCTCGCGGATCACTCGGTACTGGACGCCGCACTCGGTGCCGGCTTTGAAAGCCCCGAGGCATTTTGCAGGGCGTTCAGGAGAGCGTTCGGTATGACGCCGAGTGCGTTCAGGAAGGAACCGAACTGGCAGGTCTGGAATGCGGTATTCGCAATCCCTCACTTTTCCAGGACTATCATCATGCAAGTACAAATCGTGGAATTCCCTGAAATCAGGGTGGCAGCGCTTGAGCACTGCGGACCAGCCGGGCTCGTCAATGAGAGCGTGCGCAAGTTCATTGAGTGGCGCATGCAAAGCGGACAGTCGCCGGTGGCATCGAGTCGCACCTTTGGCATTCCCTATGGCAACCCCGATACGACACCTCCACAAGCATTCCGCTTCGCAATCTGCGGCGAGATTCACGAGGCCGTGGCGTCGAATGAGTTCGGTGTGCACGAGATCGTCATTCCTGGCGGTCGCTGCGTCGTGGCGCGACACGTGGGGTCACCGGATCACATCGGCGAAACGATCTATCCGATTTACCGCGATTGGCTTCCTGCCAGTGGAGAGGAACTTCGTGACCACCCGCTGTTCTTCAATTACCTGAGCGCTTATCCCGAGACGCCGCAGGATCAATGGCAAACTGATGTGTATGTTCCACTGCAATAGCGGAGCAAGCAGCTTTCGACCCTGACGGACATTGACGAGTGTCCGCTCAGGGTTGCAGCCTTTCGCAACAGGCAGCTATCGGCCGATTCTGTTGAAAAAGTAGCTCCCCTGTCTGGCCTTCGGCAAAATCTTCGCACCGGCTACCAAGGTGTGCACCCGTCGCAACAGTTGGCTGGGTTGCTCAATGAGGCTGAGGGACTGGAAGGCATCGTGCGACTGTGTGGGGCGAGGGAGTACCATCAGCCTGTTGAGATCGTGAAAGACCGTCGCGCTGACATGCCGCTCGTTCAGCGTCTGAGCGATCGGCAGGTAACCGTTCACACCGCTCGCGGTGGCATCAGATTCGTTGAAGATGCAGTTCCTGAGCGGATGGATTCGCACGGTTCGCTGCATGCACGGCGAGGGGCTGA
>JAKFCC010000086.1:0-2852 GCA_036676795.1 Gemmatimonadota bacterium | reverse complement strand
AACCGCTACTTCCCCCTCCCCGGACACCGCAACTCCGGGACGGCCGCCCTGGCAGTGGAGGCCTCCGCACAGCAAGGCAAATATGAGCAGATGGCAGCGAAGCTCTTCGAAACCCAACCCCAGTGGGGCGGAAAGCAGGAGTCCCAGGCCGCCCTGTTCCGCGGCTATGCGCAGGAACTGGGGCTGGACCTGGCCAGGTACGACGCGGCCGTGGCAGACGAGGGCACCAGGGAACGGATCCGTCAGGACGTCGAGGACGGCACGGCCCTGGGGGTCACCGGCACGCCCACCTTCTTCCTCAATGGCAAGAAACTGGTCCTGAACACCGAAGCGGACTTCCGGCAGCTGCTCACCGACGCCGCCCGATAGGCGCGGTGCCCCGAGGCCTTGGCCCGGGCCGCTCCGGCGCTATTGCAGGGACGCCGTCAGCCGGGCCAGATTGTCGAACACTTTTTGGGCTACGGGCCGCCGGACCCAGTCTTCGAGGTGGAGTTCAAGACTGTTCACCCGGTACCCGTCTTCAATCCTGCGGATTGCGTCCACAAAACCGCGCCCGTGCGCCAGGACCGACACCTCCATGTTGAGGCTGAAGGATCGGAGGTCCATGTTGCTGGACCCAATCACGGCAACCTCCTCGTCGATCGTGAAGTGCTTGGAATGCAACACGTTGGGGGCACGGTAGAGGTAGACCCTGACGCCGGCCCGCAGCAGCGCCTCGTAGTACGAGCGCTGTGCGTGGTAGACCATGCTCTGGTCGCCGACCTCGGAAACGAAGAGTTCGACGCTGAGTCCCCGGGCGGCGGCCGTGACGATGGCCATCAGGATGGACTCGTCCGGCACGAAGTACGGACTGGTGATGCTGACCCGGCGCTCCGCTTTGTGGATGAGCGCGGCGTAGAGCTTGAGATTGTTGTCGTTGTCGAAGCTGGGACCGCTGGGCAACACCTGCGCGTCGATCAGCGCGGACCCTGGGCCGGGGACTCGGGACGGCGAATCCAGCGGCAGCAGCACCCCCGTCTCGCTGTACCAGTCTGTCGCGAAGACCGCATCCAGCTCGCGGACAACGGGTCCTTCGAGGCGCACCATCAGCTCGTGCCACCGAAGTCCGCGCTTGAGATTTCCTTTCTTGTCGTAGCTGGCGTCGATGACGTTCTGCGATCCGGTGAATCCGACGCGACCATCGACGACGAGGATCTTGCGGTGGTTGCGCAGGTCCGGCCGCTGCCACTGGCCATGGAACGGCCGCAGCGGCAGCATGGGGTGATATTCCGCCCCGGCGTCCCGAAGGTACTTTATGGTTTCCTTCCGGCCTGGGAACATGACGCCCGCCAGATGATCAGAGAGCACTCTCACCGCGACGCCCCGCTCCCGGGCCCGGGCGAGCGCCTGGAAGAACGGTTCCGTGGTCGGATCGAGGACAAGAATGTAGAACTCCACGTGCACGTAGCTCGCGGCCGTCTCGATCTCCGCGATCATGGCATCGAAAGTGCCGTCGTAGTCAGGAAGAAGCTCGGCGCTGTTGTCTTTGACCATGGGCAGCGCCCCCAGGTTGCTGTTCAATGCCACCATCGAATGCAGCCACTCGGGCCAGTCAGCGCCTCTGCTGACCAGGGGACTCCCCTCCGTGCGTGCCAGGACGAGGTCATTGACCTCCCGCTGTTTGTCGCGGCGGGGCCTGGGCAGCTTGGAGTATCCAACAAAGAGGTACGCGACTGCACCGAGCAGCGGTATGAAGATAATGGCAAGCACCCAGGCAATAGCCGACGACGGGCGACGGTTCATTGATACGAGGACAGTTGCCACGGCCACCAGGAAGATATGGGCCGCCAGCGCGAGCAAAGCGATGGTTTCGGGGTCGTTAAGAAAGTCGCGCACTCACCTCAGGCCCTTCTGCCGGGTATAACGACGGTCCCCCGGATTCGTGGGACCTCAAGCACGCCGTCAGACCAGCACCCTGCTCTTGATCCTCGCGAACTCTTCCGGGCTGATGGTTCCGGCGTCCAGCAGGGCCTTCGCTTTGGAAATCTCGTCGGCGGGGCTCGCGGCAGAGACCCTGCGGATGTAGGAATCAGCTTCTTCCTGGTCCCGCCGGGAGCGTTCGATCGACCGCTCGGCCATGCCCTCGCCGCGGGCGGCCAGATAGACCAGTAGGGTCACGAAGGGCAGGAAGCACAGGAAGAAGATCCAGACCGCCTTCCACCATCCGCTCAGCTTGTGGTCGCGGAAGAGGTCGCCGATGATGGCAAAGACTCCAAACAGGTAGGCAACGAACACGCAGGCGGTGAAAAACCACCAGAAGATATCCCAAAAGTTCTCCCAGAAACTCATTTGGCTGCCCTGCTCTCAAATATTGCGGCGTAACACGTCAATGCCGACGTGACTTCGATGTGAGGCCGGTACGACAAGTGTTGGCCCGTTGCCGGTGCTGGCCATCACCCCCGGCGGGTGACATTCCGTGCCGGCAATCCGGACCGCAGGGCTTAGACGATCCCGCGTTCCGCCGCCGTTTTGAGGGCATCGCGCCGTCCCGCCGCACCGAGTTTGCGGTAGATGGACCGTTCGTGAGTCTTGACAGTGTTCACCGAGATGAACAGGGCCTCGGCGATCTCGGCCGCAGTCATGACCGAGCGCATGTAGGCCAGGACCTCGCGTTCCCTGTCGGTGAGGGTCCAGTATGACCGTGTCCGGAGGTGCGGGTGACCTTGCGCGTGGTGTGCCATTCGTGCCGCGATAAAGGACTCATGGGTGGTGCCCCACACGGCGTGCCGAATCAATAGCTCTGCGATGTCATCTCGCCGCTCGGTGAAGGGGCGCAGGACGGACTGGGGCTCCGCGCGATAGACAGCATGTTC